>CAPI01000092.1 GCA_000333815.1 [Collinsella] massiliensis | reverse complement strand
AATGACTCAATGGCTCCAATGGCTCGCTACACGATGGCTTTGAAGAAGGCGATGTCGAAGCGGGCGCCGGTGACGCGGCCCGCCTCGTCGCGGGCGTTCGAGGCGCAGATCGTGCCGTCCTGGGCGTCAATGAGCCCCTGGGCGAGCGAGAGGCCGATGCCCACGCCCGTGGGGTTCACAGCGGACGCGCCCGCGCGGTCGGAAGCGCCCCGGTAGAAGCGCTCGAACACATGCGGGAGGTCCTCCTCGGCGATGCCGGGACCGGTGTCCTCAACGCGGATGCGGCAGGCGAGGGCGTCCTCATGTGCCGTGACCGTCACGCGCCCGCCGCGCGGGGTGTGCTCGAGGCAGTTCTTCAAGATGTTCCCCAAGGCCTCGGCCGTCCAGGCGCGGTCGCCGGTGAACGAGCAGCCGTCCTCGATGTCGAGCTCGAGCGCCACGTCGGCGAGGTCGAAGGCAATCGCGAGCGGTCGCGCCGCGTCGCGCGCCATATCCGAGACATCCACCTGCTCATGGGCGAGCGCGAGCGCGCCGGCGTCGAGCCGGGCGAGCCGCAGCAGCGTCGAGACCAGGTCCTCCACATGCGCTTGAAGCCGCTCGATGCGGTGCAGGCGCTCGACCTCGTCCGCGCAATCACCGCGCGCGTCGAGCGCCTTGCGCACGAGCTCGGTGGTGATGGAGAGCGACGTGAGCGGCGTCTTGATCTGGTGGGAGATGTCGGCGAGACCGTTCGCGAGCGTCTGCTTCTCGCGCTCGAGCTCGTCGGCGGTGAGGTTGAGGCGCATGACCATCTTGCCGAGCTCGCTCTCGAGGATGGCGAGCTCGCCCTCGCTCATGCTCGCAAGGTCGATGGAGCGGTCGCCGTGGAGCACCGCGTCGATGCTCTGGCTCAGGCGCGCGATCGCTCGGTAGCGCTTGCGGGTGAGCCAGATCCAGGGGGCCGCGGCTGCGACGGCGGCGAGGAGGATCCAGGGGAGGAGGCCCGCGGCACCGAAGGCGGGCGCGGCGACGGCGCATGCTGCCACGAGCGCGAGCGAGGCGGCCGCAGCTCGGGCGACTTCCTGGTTGCGCAGCACGGAACCCCCCCTAACCGAACGCCTTGTACCCGAGGCCGCGCACCGTCTCGATGAGGACGGGGTGGGCGGGGTCGTCCTCGATCTTGTCGCGGAGGCGCTTGATGTAGACCGAGAGCGTATTCTCCTCGATGTAGGTCCCCGCGTCGTCCCAGAGAGCGGTGCGGATCTGCTCGCGCGTGACGAGCTTGCCGGGGTTCAGGGCGAAGAGCAAGAGCAGCCGGTACTCGAGGGCGGAGAGCGCGAGCTCGGCGCCGTCGCACTCGACGTGCGCGCGGTCGGTGTCAATCGTGAGCGCCCCGAAGCGCAGGACGCGTTGCGCGGGCTGCGCCCGCCGGATGGTCGCCGCGATGCGCGCGAGCAGCTCGCGGGGGCGGAACGGCTTGGCGATGTAGTCGTCCGCGCCCATCTGGATGCCCGCGACCGTGGTGAACTCGTCGCTCGACGCCGTGAGGAAGATCACGGGCAGGTTCGGCCGCGCCTGCTTGAGTGCCGTGCAGACCGCGAAGCCGTTGCCCTGGGCGAGCGTGACGTCGAGCAGGACGAGCGCGTAGGGCGCGGGCGTGCCGGCATGCGCGCCGCCCGTGCCGAGCGCCGCCGCAAGCGCCCCGTCCTGCGTGGCGGCATGGTCGACCGCGTACCCCTCGCTGCGCAGCAGCTCGCCGAGGGACTCGACGATCGTAGGGTCATCTTCGACGAGCAGGATCCGTTCGGCCATCGCGCCCTCCGCTACATGTGGGATACGACGCAGGTGCCGACCTCGATCATGCCGAAGAGCTCCTCCGCCTTGTCATAGGGAAGGTTCACGCAGCCGTGGCTGCCCGCGTAGTAGCAGGCGTTCGGGTCGCCGAAGGAGCTGGACGCCTGCCAGGTGGCATCGTGCAGGCCCACGGCGCTTCCCACGAACGCCATCCAGAAGCTCACGGGCGTCTTGTACTTCGGCTCACCGGTCTCGGGGTCGTCCGCGCCGATGAGCGTGATGTTCCGCGCCGCGTTGTTGATGTAGTACACGCCCGTGGGGGTGTCCTGCCCGAGGTTGGGGTTGCCGGTGATGACGCCGGATTCCCAGAGCACGTTGCCGTCCGCGTCGTAGTAGCGCGCGTACTGCTCGGAGATGTCGATATCGATGTAGGCGCCCCAGTCGCGCTCACCGGGAGCGGTAAAGACGTCGCCCTGCTGGGTGCAGGGAACCTCGACCTGGCCGGTCTGCTTCTCGCTCACGGCGGTGTGAACGGCCTGCGCGAGGGCTTCGCGGTCGACCTTCCAGCCGAACGACCCGCCCGAGACCGTGACCGCCTTGCCGTCCGGTCGCGTATAGCTCCGCTCCGTGCCCACCGTGTCGAGGGAATCGGCGAGGCTGTTCACCCACGCGTTGATGGCCTCCTCGTCGAGCTGGGGCGTGAGGTTCTCGTCGAGCGCGATCCACTGGGCGATCTGCGCGCCATCCACGCGGGCGACCTCGGAGCCGCCCATCGTGAGGGAGGCGTCGGCGCCGACGAGCTCGTTCATGGCGGTGCAGGATGCCTCGATCTCCTCTTCGGTATGCCCGTCCGCGAGCGGCAGGAACGCCGCCTCGCCGAGCTCGGTGAGGTCCGCCTGGGCGTCGAGGGCAGCGAGCTTGAGCTTCGCGAAGGAGACGATCGCGTCGCGGTCGAGCTGCCGTCCGGCCTCCGCGCGCTCGAGGGAGAAGGTGTTCGTATCCGGGTCGTAGGCGCCCGCGGGGGTGAAGGTTCCAGAGCGCCCCTCGTTGAGGGCGTCGACGGCCGCGCCGAGCTCCTCGTCGAACGCCGTCTCATTGAACGTCGCGGAGAACGCGGAGAAGTCCGGCGTCGCGGAGAGGTCGACGGGGGTCTTCGCGTCCTTGCTGCTGCCAAGGGTCGCCGAGATGAGGCGTGCCGGCCAGATGAAGGCCTCGTTGCGCGCGAGCACCTCGTTCGCCATGGCGTCCACGTCGATGAGGTCGTCGATGCTTTCGGGAGCATAGTCCCAGGTCAGGCCGTCGCCCTCGACATGCAGCGTATATACGGGTCGCGCGTCGCGGATGCGCTCGGCAGCATCGGAGGCGGTGCTGAGCGACACGTCCGTACCGGCGATCGAGGTGCCGGGGTAGTAGATGAACGAGAACGTGACGGCTCCGGCGACATATGCGACGGCGAGGATCGCCAGGATGATGATGGCGACGATGGCGGGAACGTTGCGCTTGCGGCGCGGGGCGGCGTCCGCGGGTGCGAAGTGCGCGGGCGCGTGGGAGTCTTTGGTTGCGCGATTCGGCATCGAGTGCGAGCCCCCTTGGGCTGGATGGTTCTGCTGCAACGGGCATTATAGCCGTTTGCAGGGACAAAATCGTGGGCTTTGCGAGGTAAACGTGGTTGCAAAATTACCCCAGGGATGATGTAAAAATACCCCAGGGGTTATTTTACATCCCACGAGAGTGACCTGTCGGGAGACCCGGGGCTGCGGACAAAAAGTTGGACGCCGGGGGGCGTCCGGACGGGAGGTCCGCATGTACGACGGGGAGACCGTGAGGCGGGCGCTGGCGGAGGGCATGACGCAGTCGGAGGCCGCCGCGCTCTGCGGCGTCACGAGGCAGACCGTGAGGAACTGGGCGGCCGGGAGGG
>CAPI01000093.1 GCA_000333815.1 [Collinsella] massiliensis | reverse complement strand
TTGACTCACCCGAGGCGCCTCTAGAGGGCCTCTTCCGGCGCCCCTTTTGAGCTGCGGCTGAGCTCCGCGATATGGGCGAGGAGTGGGACGTGCCGGTTGAACAGGTTGCAGAGGCGACCGACGGCGAGTGCCGAGACGATCGTGCCGATGCCGAGGCCGTTGAGGTAGCCGAAGAACATGAACGACAGCCCGCAAGCGATGACCACGAGCGTGGTGTCGAAGCACATCTTCACCGATCCGAAGGGTTTCTCGGTGACGGCGGACAGGGCGCGCACGATTCCCTCGCCCGGGACGACGATGACGTTCGGAGCGACCTCGACCGAGACGCCGAACGCGAGGATGGCGCATCCGAGCGCAAGCGAGGCGAGCTGTGCGGGCAGCGTCGCGGGCGTGAACCAGGCCAATGCGCCCATGCTGACGTCGATGAGGGCGCTGAACAGGACATTGACCAGGATCTGCGTGAGCTGGAACGGCTTGAAGTCCCGCCTGAGCAGCGCGACCTGCAACGCGATGTACAAGAGGTTCAGCATGAAGGTGGTTTGGCCGAAGGTGAGCGGCAGCTTCAGGTCGAGCACGTAGGGGATGCTCGAGATGGGCGAGGTGCCGAGCGCCGCCTTGGTGATGAACGCGACGCCGAAGCTGTTGATGCATACGCCGAGGACGAACCAGATGTAGCGCTGCAGGAGGCGTTCCGAACGCAGGCGCTCCGCGAAGCGCGCCTTCCCCTGCGGCGTCGATGCGGAGGTGCTCGGCACCGGCTTCGCGATGCGTCCGCCCCGCTCCAGGATCGTCATATCCTCCCACGTGCCCTCTGCTTCCGCTGCCGCTTCACTCATGCGCGATCCTCCTGTTCATGCTGCTGTAAATTCCGGATAACCTGGTCGAGCAAGTGCGAAAGCCGTCGGCGCTCGTCGGTATCGAGGCCCTGCCATGCGATGTCATCGACCTCGCTACGGCAGTCCAGCACGTCGGAGGCTGCGGAACGGCCTTTCTCGGTGAGAAACACGGCGACGACGCGTCGATCGCCCGCCTTGCTGCAGCGCTCGATGAGCCCAGCATCTTCCATGCGCCCCAGTACGCTCGTGACGGTCGACTTGTCCATGACGCACGACTGCGCGATCTCCTTCTGTGTGCATCCATCGTGCAGCGCGAGGTGCTCGAGCACCTTGGGCTGACCCGGCATGAGGCCGCACTGCCGCGTGCGGGCGCGCATGGCGCGATTCGAGTACGAGAACGCGACGAGCAGCTGGTGATGGATGGGCACTATCCCGAAGGCGAGGCTATCGCCGGCGCCCGCCCCGCATGCTGGGGCGGTTTCCCTGCACGTGGGTTCGGTGCGGGAATCGCAGATGCCGGGTGCGGGTATCGGTTCCGGTAGATGCATCGCGCTCCTCTTCTGGTCATCCTATTAATAGTTGGTATTCAAACTAATAATACCGTTCATCGATAAAGTCAAGCCGTTCGCGGATGCATCGTTCGGGATAGAACCCGAAACGCCGCCCTTTTGTCCCGTGTGAGACATTGGGGACGGGTTCGTTTGACTCACTGAGTCATTTGAACCCGTCCCCATTGACTCATTGCGCGCTGTTCGCTTCTCGGGCGAGCTCGCGTTGAATGAGGTTCCTGCCAAGGCCGGTCGCCCGCTCCATCTTTCGGATGGAAAGCCCCGCCTGCTTGAGCGCCTGGAGGCATGCGAGCCGCTTCTTTGCCGGCAGGGTTTTGACGAGGTACGGCGCCATGCCGCGCAGCAAGCGTTTCGCCACCTGCATGAGCTCCCCGTCGTCGAGTTTCGCGGGAATCGCGAACGTATAGGTATCGCGCCCGCCCTCCTCGCTGAACGCGGCGAATCGCTCCCGGCCTCCGATGAGCTCGAGCACGGGCTTGGGGTCGACGATGCTCGGCGTGCCGACGTACTCGCCGTAGCTGCTCCAAGGATAGGCATCTCGCGCGTAGCCCCTGTCCCGCGGATTGTCGTGGATGTTGCGGACGGCCTGCAACAGGTAGGCGTCCGTCTCGATTGCCTTGCTCTTGAAGCGCCCCTGAAAGACCGACCCCACGTGTCCGGTGGTCTCGTTGAAATAGCGCGCGTAGCGTGTCTCGAGCGCATGCATCATGGCGGTCAGCTCGGCATCGCGATCCGAGACCAGCAGGTGCGCGTGGTTGTCCATGAGGCACCACGCGATGAGCTCGATGCCGTTGTCGCCCAGGCATGTGCGAAGCATGTGCAGGAACGCGCGCCGGTCGGTGTCATTCGAAAAGATGACCTGTCGCCCGTTGCCACGCACCATGACGTGATAGAAGCCGCTTTGGGATCGCTGTCTCGGTTGCCGTGCCATACCCGCTCCTTCCTGTCCGCCGCTTCGGAGCCGCGATGTCGGGGCCCCAAATTTGTGGTGGGGGAGTTCTGTAGTAGCACAGCGGGAGCGCCGCCGGGCGTAGAAATGCCTGGTTTCCGTAGGCGGTTTGCGCGCTGCGGCGAGCGGAAAGGGGACTGCGCACGGAGGAAATCGGGGTTGTGGGGGAGCTGTGATGGGTGCCAGAACGTGGACAGATGCCTGTTGGCACAACGCACCCCGCCATCGGTTGACCGTCGATGGCGGGGCGCGTCTTCGCTATGCCTGAGTCAAATGAACCTGTCCCTATTGACTCGGTGAGTCAATTGAACCCGTCCCCAATGACTCGGTGAGTCAAATGAACCCGTCCCCAATGACTCATTCGGCGCGGAGGGCGTCGACCACGCTCGCGGCGTTGGTGCGCCGCAGGGCGTAGGTCACGCTCGCGAGGATCACCGCGGCGACCACGACCACCGCGATGCCCACCTGCAGCCACGGCAGGCTGAACTCGTAGGTGGTGTACGAGAGCATCATGGACTGGTAGAGCCCGAAGGAGGCGAGCGCAGCGACGACGAAGCCGATGATAAAGCCGCGCAGCGCGTAGCTCGCGCACTCGTAGGCGATCATGCGGCGGAACGCCCGGTTGCCCATGCCGATGGACTTGAGCATCGCGAACTCCCGGCGGCGCAGGATGAGCGCGTTCGCGAGCGTGTTGAACACGTTCGCCACGGCGATGAGGCCGGTGATGGCGGCGAAGCAGTAGATGAACGTGTTCACCGTGGTGGCCATGAGGCGCGCTTGGAGCTTGCCCTGGGCGACGTTCGTGTAGGTGATGTCGAGCTCGGGGTAGTCGGCGGCGATGTCCTCGATGGCCTCCTGCGCCTCGCTGGCGCGCGCCGCGTCACCGCCCGTGTCGAAGGACATGCTCGCGCGCACGTACCCGGCGCCCTCGGCGAGGTCGATCGCGGAGGCGGGCAGGATGAGCTGGGGCGTTCCCGTGGCGGTGGTGCATCCGGGACGCGTCTTCGCGAGCGCGCCCACCGTGATGTCCTGCTCGCGCGCGACCGCCTCGGCATAGGGCAGGTAGTGCGGCTCGCCCTCGTCGTCGTAGTACAGCGCGCGCAGGCCGCCTGCCGGGTCGTCCTCGATGCCGGAGATGAAGCGGCCGTCGAGGTCGGCGAATTCGAGCGAGCGGATCGTGCCTGTGCCCTGGAACGGCTGGTAGTTGCTGTACTTCTCGCCGTCATGGACGTCGTAGTCGTTCACCGCGATGGCCTGAGGCTGCGCGGGGTAGCAGAAGGCATCGCGCGAGAGGCCGAGCGCATCGACGTACGCCTCCCAGCTCGCCTCGTCGACGAAATCGAGGTAGGCGCTGCCGTACCACGAGCCGTCCGCGAGGAGCGGGCCTCCGCTCTCGAGGTTCTCGACATCGCTATCGAGCATGCCCGCGGGCATGAGCGCCTCGGCGACGTAGGAGGTCGTATAGCCGTTCGGCGCGGCGTCCTCGATGTCCTGCACGTCGGCGTAGAAGCGCTCGAGCGCGTCCTGCATGCCCGGGCCGTCGACCTTGCCGTCTGCGAGCGCGAGCGACTGGTCCGCACCGGCGCCCGTGGCGTCGATATAGAGGATGAGGTCCTGTCCCTCCATGGTATCCACCGTGGTGCCGCTCGCGTAGCTCATGACATCGGCGATGGAACCCGATGTGATGAGGAGCGCGACCGAGACGGCGAGCGCGGCCACCGTGACGCGCCCCTTGGACGACGCGCGCGTGAGGTTCCGGTGGGCGATGAAGCCGGGGACGCCGAAGAGGCGGCCGGCGAGGCCGAGCGGGCGGGCACCCGTGCCGGCCGTGCCGTTCGCGTCGCCCCGTGCCGCGCGACGCAGTGCCCGGCGCGCCCGACGGGTGAGGTGCACGTCCTGCGTCTGGCGGATGGCGTCCACGGCAGAGACGCGGCTCGCGCGGATCGCGGGCACCCAGGCGCTCACGAGAAGCGTGACGAGGCTGAGCAGCACGGCGATGCCGAGCGCCACAGGGCTCACGACCACGCTCGCGGCCGCGCCGCCGGAGAGTGCGGCGATGCCGTCGCCGAGCAGGCCGAACACCACGAAGCAGCCGGCAAGGCCGAGGAGGAGCCCGGCGGGGATGCCGATGCCGCCGATGATGAGCGCCTCGACGAGCACGGTGCGGCGGAGCTGCCGGCGACTCGCGCCCAGGCTCGAGAGCAGGCCGAACTGGCGCGTGCGCTCGGCCACCGAGATGGCGAACGAGTTGTAGACGAGCGACACGCCCGCCACCACCACGACGGCGGCGAGGATGCCCGCGATCTGGTAGAGCGTGTTCCAGATGGCGGTGTCCGGCGTGGCGCCCATCCAGCGGATGAGGGAGGTGTGGACGGCTGAGGCACCGTCGATGGTGCGCCCGTGGACGTCGACGATCTCGTCGGCGAGCTGCTCCGCGTCCGCCGGGTTCGCGGTGCGGAAGAGCGCGCCCACCCACGTCGCATCGGACGCGTCGGAGATCGCGCGCTCGGCGGCGCTGCCATCGTCGTAGATGTAAGCGATGTTGCCTTGGAGCGAATAGGTGGTGGAATACCCGTAGGCGCGGTAGAACCCCACGACGGTGCCCTCGACGCTCCCGAGATCCGCATCGTAGGCCTCGGTCTGGGTCGCCTCATCGATGTAATCGCCGCGTATCGCCGTCACCGTGGCGCTCGCGCCGTCCGACAGGTTCGTGACGGTGCGCGTGCCCAGGTCGAGCGTGATGTTGCTGCCCACCTCGATAGGGCCGCCGCTCGCGGTCGAGAGGCCGCAGGGCGCGAGCTCGACGTTCTGCAGGTAATGGGGGAGGAGGATCTCGCCCGGCGCCTCCGGGGCGCGGCCGGAGACGATCTCGGGCGTGGAGATGAGCGGTTCGTCCTCGCCGCGCATATCGGACCAGGTCTTCACGTAGAGGTACTTCCCGAAGAGGTCGGAGTTATCCTCGCCGAGGGAGACGGTGCCCAGGTCCGTGATGGTGAGCAGGTCGGTGACCTCCGGATCGGTTTCCAGGCGCTCGAGGTCATCTGCCGTGATGCCTGCGGCCTCGGCATACCACCAGCCCTCGTCGGCCGCCGTGCGCTCGATGAGCATGTTCGAGAGCGATACCACGCTCGTGAGCACGGCGGTTATGAGCGCACACGAGAGAGCGACGCCGATGATGGAGACGACGGTGCGCGTACGGTTCTTCGCGAGCGACCGCAGCGTGAAGCGGGTGAAGATGCCCATCCTAGCGCACCTCCTCCGACGCCGCGCGCGCCGCGCCGCCCAGGTGCGCCGAGGGCGCGGGACGGCGGCGCTCATCGCGCACGAGGCGGCCGTCCTCGATGGCGATGACGCGGTCGGCCATGAGCGCGATGTCCTCGTCGTGGGTGATGACGATGAGCGTCTGCTTGAGCTGGCGGTTCGAGTCGCGCAGCAGGGTCATGATCTCGGCCGAGTTCTTGGAATCGAGGTTGCCGGTAGGCTCGTCGGCGAGCACCACGGCCGGTGCGTTCATGAGGGCGCGGCCGATGGCGACGCGCTGCTGCTGCCCGCCGGAGAGCTGGTTGGGCAGGTTGTGCTCGCGGCCGGTGAGGCCGAGCGCGCGGAGCAGCATCTGGAGCCGCTGCTCGTTCACCGGGCGTCCGTCCATGCGCACGGGCAGCGTCATGTTCTCCACCACGTCGAGCACGGGGATGAGGTTGTAGAACTGGTAGACGAGGCCCACCTCGCGGCGGCGGAAGACGGCGAGCTGCTCGTCGTTGCGTGCGAAGATGTCCTGGCCCTGCAGGCGCACGGTGCCCGAGGTGGGGCGGTCGACGCCGCCCATGAGGTGCAGAAGGGTCGACTTGCCCGAGCCCGAGCTGCCGATGATGGCGATGAACTCGCCCGCCTCGACGGCGAACGAGACGTCGTCGAGGGCGCGCACGGCCGTCGGGCCCGTGCCGTAGACTTTGGTGAGGTGCTCCACGGAGAGGATGTTCATGGCTGCTCCCAGCGTTTGCGCGGATACGTCACCAACCATACTGCATGCGCGCCCTTGCGCCCAGATGACCACCGCGTGACAGTTTCGTCACGTGAGTCACGTGAGTCAAT
>CAPI01000094.1 GCA_000333815.1 [Collinsella] massiliensis | reverse complement strand
TTCCGCCGCCTTCCGCACCGCCTCGAGCATGGCCTGCGCCGCCTCGTAGCCGTCGTGCTCCTGTGCCGCCGCTGCGTCTCGGCGCGCCTGCGCCGCCCGCTCCGCCGCGGCCTCGGCCTGCGCGTAGGCGTGCTTCAGCAGGTAGGCCTGCGAGTCGAAGGGCATCTCGTCCGCGCCGCGCTCGACGCGCTGCCAGGTGCCCTCGCTCGAGAGCACGCGCGCCTTCGCGTTGTCCGAGAGCTGCGCGCGCATGTACTCCTGCACCATGGAGCGGCAGGTCGCGTCGAGCACGGGGTAGGCGATCTCCACGCGGTGCTCGGTGTTGCGCGTCATCATGTCCGCAGAGGAGAGGTACACGATATCGGCGTCCACGCCGAACGCGTAGACGCGCGCGTGCTCGAGGAAGCGTCCCACGATGGAGCGGATGTGCACGTTGTCGGTCTTGCCGGGGACCTGCGGCAAGAGGCACGAGATGCCGCGGATGATCATCTCCACGTCCACGCCCGCCTGCGACGCCTCGGCGATCTTGTCGATGACCTCGCGGTCGGTGAGCGAGTTCATCTTGAAGAAGACGCGTGCCGGCTCGCCCGCACGGGCGCGGTCGATCTCGCGGTTGAGGCCGTTCATGATGAGCGGCTTGAGCCCCGCGGGCGCCACGCCCAGGAAGCGGTAGTCGCCGGCGAGGTTGCCGAGCGCGAGGTTGCGGAAGAAGGCGTTCGCATCCTCGCCGATGCCCGGGTGCGCCGTCATGAGCATGAAATCGGAGTAGAGCTTGGCCGTCTTCTCGTTGAAGTTGCCGGTGCCGAGCAGCGTGATGCGCGTGAGCGCCATGCCGTCGCGGTAGGTGATCTGGCAGATCTTCGAATGGCACTTGAAGCCCTCGGAGCCGTAGATGACGGTGCAGCCGGCCTCCTCGAGCCGCTCCGCCCACTCGATGTTGTTCTGCTCGTCGAAGCGGGCGCGGAGCTCCATGAGCACCGTGACCTCCTTGCCGATCTCCGCGGCGTCGATGAGCGACTCGCACAGGCGGCTCTGCTTCGCCACGCGGTAGAGCGTGATCTTCATGGAGATGCACGAGTCGTCGAAGGCCGCCTGGTGCATGAGGTCGAGCAGCGGGCTCATGGACTCGTACGGGTAGAACAGGAGCTTGTCGCCCTCGATGACCTGCTCGCGGATGGGGCGGGTCGCGTCGAACATGGGGCTCGCCTGCGGCTTGAACGGCGGGAAGAGCAGCTCGGAGCGGCTGCGCTCGGGCAGGTGCGCCTCGATGCCGTGGATGTAGGAGAGGTCGAGCGGCGTGGTGTAGGAGAGCACCGCGTGCGCCGGCAGGCCGAGCGCCTTGCGGATGCTCTTGAGCGTGGCGGGCGCGAGCTCGCCCTGCACCTGGAGGGCGACCGGCTGCAGGCGCAGGCGCTTCTTCAGGATCTTCTTCATGTGCTGGCGGTAGTCCTCGTCCTCCTCGACGCCCTCGCCGTCGGGGTCGATGTCGGCGTTGCGCGTGACGCGCACCACCGCGCGGTCGAGCGGCGCGTACGAGCCGAAGCAGCTCCCCAAACAGCTCAGGATGACATCCTCGAGCAGGATGTAGCGCCAGGTGCCGCCCGCTGCGGGCATCGCGACGACGCGGTTCATGGACTGCGGCACCTCGATGAGGCCGAGCAGGTTGCCCTCGTCGGCGCTCTCGAGCGCGCACACGAGGTAGAGCGCCCCGTTGCGCAGGTTGGGGAAGGGGTGGCGCGGGTCGATCACGAGCGGCGAGATGACGGGCGAGACATAGGACTGGAAGTAACGCTCCACGAAGGTGCGGTCGTCGCCCGCGAGGTCGGCCGGGTCGACGCGCTCAACCCCTGCCTCGGCGAGGCTCGCCTCGATGCGCTCCACGATGTCGTTCTGGCGCCGGATGAGCGGCGGCAGGGTGGAGAAGATGAGCTCGAGCTGCTGGGCGGGGGTGAGGTTGCTCTTGTTGTCCACGGGCTGGCGCTTCAGCGTCGCGAGGTCGGAGAGGCCGCCGACGCGGATCATGAAGAACTCGTCGAGGTTCGACTGGAAGATGGCGGCGAAGTTCAGCCGCTCGAAGAGGGGGACGGACTCCTCGTAGGCCTCGTCGAGCACGCGCGCGTCGAAGCGCAGCCAGCTGAGCTCACGGTTCTGCGTGTACGAGAAATCGTAGCGCTCGGTCTTGTCGATGACCTCGACGGACTTGCGATGCTTGCGCGCGCCCTTGTCCTTCTTCTCCGCCTTGCTCGCCATGGGTACCCCTTACATGCGCAGGCGCGCGGGAGCGCGCGCCACTAGATTCCGTATACCTTAAGAGTATACGTGCGCGGTAGGCGCGACCATATCATTTCGAAAGCTTTATCGAGCGCTTACGTTCGGGTGCCGCGGCAGGGCGCGGGCAGCGCGGTAGGGGCGGGCGTCTCGACCGGGCGCGGCCGCCGCTCGTGCCCGAGCGGGGCGTGTGGGGAGGCGAGGTGCCGGGATGCGGTTCCGTGCATGAATCGGGCTTCCTATCCGCCCGCGCAGCCGGGCGCGCCGCCCCGCGTTTCGGTCCCGCGCGCGGATGAACGGCGCGGTTGTTTCCGTGAATGGTTGCATAATTGGATAAATTATCGCCTAAATCGCATAAAACAACGCATGGATAGGACGACATAGAACAACTTCATAGGCTCATATGATTGGTAATAATATTCAAATTACTCACGATAATATCCACCGTATTTTGCGGTGTGCCCGAGGGTGTCAATACGTTTTCGCACGTAAATCACTTTATCGTGCGACAGTGCATCCTATGATTTATTTCAAGATATACCGTTCCCCTCGACTTTTATACCGTTGGCGGAACAAGATTGCACAAAAGGGAAAATTGGATATAACTATAGACGAGGCGCAGCCCGCGCCCCCATGCACGTGGTAAGCGGCCGCCCGCCCGCGCGGCGGAGGCCAAGATTGAAGAAAGGTAGGAGGACATGACGAAAGGCTTGCACGTAACGAGCGAGATCGGGCAGCTGAAGAAGGTCTGCCTGCATCGCCCGGGCGATGAGCTCCTCAACCTTCCGCCGGATGAGCTCGAGCGTCTTCTCTTCGACGACGTTCCGTTCCTCCAGGTGGCTCAGGAGGAGCACGATCGCTTCGCCGAGATCCTGCGCGAGCAGGGTGTCGAGGTGCTCTACCTCGAGAAGCTGGTCGCCGAGGCCTTCGACGCGGTGCCCGAGGCCCGTGCCGAGTTCCAGGAGCAGTGGCTCGAGGAGGCCGGCATCAAGGGCAAGATGGCTCCTGCTGCCGTGAAGGAGCTCCTCGACTCCATCACCGACAACCTCGAGTACGTCAAGAAGACCATGGCCGGCATCACCAAGGCCGAGGTCGAGATGCCGCACACGAGCTCGGTGACGCTCGACTCCCTCGTGAACACGGAGTCCGAGTCCGACCTCATCGTCGACCCCATGCCCAACCTCTACTTCACCCGCGACCCGTTCGCGGTGGTGGGCACCGGCGTGAACCTGAACCGCATGTTCTCGGTCACCCGTAACCGCGAGACCCTGTACGGCAAGTACATCTTCAAGTACCACCCGGATTACAAGGACGTGTCGCTGTACTACCGTCGCGACTCCTCCTTCCACACCGAGGGCGGCGACGTGCTCAACATCAACGAGCACACCATCGCCGTGGGCATCTCGCAGCGCACGCAGGCTGCCGCCATCGACGTCATGGCCCAGAACATGTTCTGGAACTCCGATTCCAAGATCGACACCATCCTCGCGTTCGACATCCCCGTGTCCCGTGCCTTCATGCACCTCGATACGGTCTTCACGCAGATCGATGTCGATAAGTTCACGATCCATCCCGCGATCATGGGCACGCTCAAGGTCTACAAGCTCACCCCGGGCAAGAACCCCGGTGAGGTCGAGATCACCGAGACGACCGACACGCTCGAGCACGTGCTCGCTTCCGCGCTCGGCATCGACGCTGTGAAGCTCATCCCCTGCGGTGGCGGCGATCCCATCGCGGCCGCGCGCGAGCAGTGGAACGACGGCTCGAACACCCTCGCCGTCGCCCCGGGCAAGATCTGCGTGTACCAGCGCAACAACGTCACCAACGACGTCCTCTACAAGGAGGGCATGGAGCTGCTCGTCGTGCCTTCGGCCGAGCTCTCCCGTGGCCGTGGCGGCCCGCGCTGCATGAGCATGCCGTTCTGGCGCGAGGATCTCTAATATCTTTTGTGACTTCGGCGGCGCCTCGATCGCGGGGCGCCGCCCTAGGTAGGGCGTCATCGACGCTCAGGGGAACGAAGCGTTCCCCTGAATTGCACGGAATCTAACGAAAGGAACCAAAGATGGGTGTCAACCTCTCCGGCCGCAGCTTCCTGCGCCTCCTCGACTTCTCGACCGAGGAGATCGAGTACATGCTCGCGCTCGCCAAGAACTTCAAGGACCTCAAGCGCACGGGCACCCCGCACCGCTACCTCGAGGGCAAGAACATCGTCCTGCTCTTCCAGAAGACCTCCACGCGCACCCGCTGCGCCTTCGAGGTCGGCGCCATGGACCTGGGCATGGGCGTGACCTACCTCGATCCCGGCAGCTCGCAGATGGGCAAGAAGGAGTCCATCGAGGACACCGCCCGCGTGCTCGGCCGCATGTATGACGGCATCGAGTTCCGCGGCTTCGCCCAGGAGGACGTCGAGGAGCTCGCCGCCAAGTCCGGCGTGCCGGTGTGGAACGGCCTCACCGACCTCTGGCATCCCACCCAGATGCTCGCCGACATCCTGACCGTCCAGGAGAACTTCAACTACGACATCAAGGGCAAGACCCTCGTCTTCATGGGCGATGCCAAGAACAACGTCGCGCGCTCCCTCATGGTCGTGTGCGCCAAGCTCGGCATGAACTTCGTGGCCTGCGGCCCGAAGGAGTGCATGCCCGCGAGCGACGTCATCGATGCCTGCGAGCCCATCGCCAAGGCGAACGGCTGCACCATCACCCTCACCGAGGATCCCAAGGAGGCGTGCACCGGCGCCCACGTCATCTACACCGACGTGTGGGTCTCCATGGGCGAGCCCGATGAGGTCTGGACCGAGCGCATCCAGCAGCTCGAGCCCTACCGCGTCACCCAGGAGCTCATGAACCTCGCCGATCCGTCGGCCATCTTCCTGCACTGCCTGCCCAGCTTCCACGACACCAACACCACCATCGGCGCCGACATCGCCAAGAAGTTCGGCGTCACCGAGATGGAGGTCACCGACGAGGTGTTCGAGGGCCCGCAGTCCAAGGTCTTCGACGAGGCCGAGAACCGCATGCACACCATCAAGGCCGTCATGTACGCGACCCTGAAGTAACACTTGCCTGTTGGGAATCGCCCGGGTGTCTCCTTTCCCCGGGCGGTTCCTGGGGTTTGCTGCGCCCCTGTCGCACGGTCGGTGGCGTGGCTTAGGGAATAAGACCACGTTCCAGAAAGGGGGTAGAAGGTATGGCTGAAGCTGCCAAGAAGAAGCGCGGCATGCTATCTTCCTTCACCATTCTTCTTATCCTGCTTGCTCTCGTTGCGATCATCACCGTCATCGTCGCCGGCTTCGCGCCCGGCGAGGTGACCCCTGCCCGGTTCAGCGACTTCTTCACCGCCCCCGTCAAGGGCTTCGCGGACGCGCTGCCGGTCTGCCTGTTCGTGATGATCCTGGGCGGCTTCTTGGGCATGATGACCAAGACCGGCGCCCTCGATAACGGCATCGCCGTCCTCGTGCAGAAGCTCAAGGGCCGTGAGCTGTGGATCATCCCCGTGCTCATGTTCATCTTCTCGCTCGGTGGCACCACCTACGGCATGTGCGAGGAGACGGTCCCGTTCTACGCGCTGCTCGCCGCCACGATGATGGCCGCCGGCTTCGACGCGCTCACCGGCGCCGCCGTCGTCCTTCTGGGCGCTGGCTGCGGCTGCCTGGGCTCCACGGTGAACCCGTTCGCCGTCGGCGCCGCCGTCGACGCGCTCCGCGGCGTGGGCATCGAGGCCAACCAGACCATCATCATCGGTCTCGGCGCGGTGCTGTGGATCGCGACCACCGCGGTCGCCATCGTCTTCGTGATGAACTACGCCAAGAAGGTCAAGGCCGACAAGGGCTCCACGTTCATGTCGCTCCAAGAGCAGAAGAACGCCGAGGAGGCGCACGGCGCCGCCGCCGCCGAGGCCTCCAAGAAGGTCACCCTCACCGGCCGCCAGAAGGGCGTGCTCGTGATCTTCGCCTTCACGTTCGTCGTCATGATCGCCGGCTTCATCCCGATCGCCGACCTGAGCCAGAGCGTCGCGGACTTCTTCGACGCCGGCCAGTCCTTCGAGATCGTCGAGACCCCTGTCACCACCGATGACCTCGTCGGTGCCTACGACGAGCTCAACGGCGCCGTGACCGAGGTCGAGGGCTCCGTCGAGGGCATCGCCGAGACCGAGGTCGAGACCTCGCAGGCTTGGTCCGCCGTCATCACGGGCCTGCCCATCGGCCAGTGGTACTTCGATGAGGCTTCCACCTGGTTCCTCGTCATGGCCATCGTCATCGGCATCGTGGGCGGCCTGTCCGAGAAGGACATCGTGAACACCTTCATCTCCGGCGCCGCGGACATGATGAGCGTCGTGCTCGTCATCGCGCTCTCGCGCGCCATCTCGGTGCTCATGGCTTCCACGGGCCTCGATCAGTACGTGCTCAACGCTGCGGCCTCCGCGCTGTCCGGTGTGTCCGGCCTGCTCTTCGCGCCGTTTGCGTGGATCATCTACTTCGGCCTCTCGTTCCTCATCCCCTCGACCTCCGGTATGGCGACCGTCTCCATGCCCATCATGGGACCGCTTGCCGCCCAGCTCGGCTTCTCGCCTGAGGTCATGGTCATGATCTTCTCGAGCGCCATCGGCGTGGTGAACCTCTTCACCCCGACGTCCGGCGCCATCATGGGCGGCCTCGCCCTCGCTCGCATCGAGTGGACGACGTGGCTCAAGTTCGCGGTCAAGATCGTGGTGGTGCTCTCCATCGTCTCGATCGTCATCGTGACCGCTGCGCTCATGATGTTCTAGCGGGTCTGTTCTCTCCTCTTCCCGCTAGCCGCCGATCCCGCGGGCGGTATTGTCTCCGCCGCCCGCGTTGGATCCAATTGACGTCGAGCCGGTGCGCGCCCTGCGCGAGCGACCGGTGAGACCCTACCTTTCTGCCCCCTCCCGCACCGTGCACGGGAGGGGGCGAAGTTTTATGCTCCTGTCGGCCCCGCCCCGAGCCCCGGCCCCGCCCTTGCTTTCTCGCTTGTCCTCGGCGCATAGCGCCTGCGGAATCGCTCGAAAGCAAGGGCGGCGCCGGGGATCGGGGCGGGGCCGGCGCTACAAACACGCAGCGCAGGAAGAGTCGGGCTTGAAACCCGGTCACCCGTGCACTTCAACTATTAGTTTCCGGTCTCCCTCTCTGATGTCCGACCGATAGGGTAACGGTCGCCCGAGGATGAGGGGGCGGGCTCCATACTTCGAGCGATTCCGCAGGCGCCCGCGCCGAGGACAAGCGAGAAGTGTGGAGCCCGCCCCCTCATCCTCGGGGCTCCTGTATACTTAACGGGTTCGGACATCAGAGAGGAGCCGTCCCATGCGACAGGGGTTTGACAACGAGACGTACATCGAGCTGCAGGCAGCGCGCATCAAGGAGCGCATCGAGCAGTTCGGCGGAAAGCTCTACCTGGAGTTCGGCGGCAAGCTCTTCGACGACTACCACGCGAGCCGCGTGCTCCCCGGCTTCGAGCCCTCGGTGAAGTTCCGCATGCTCAAGAGCCTGTCGGAGGACGTCGAGGTCATCATCGCCATCAACGCCAACGACATCGAGAAGAACAAGGCGCGCGGCGACCTCGGCATCACCTATGACGAGGACGTGCTGCGCCTGGCCGACATCTTCAGCAGCAACGGGCTGCCCGTCGCCGCCGTCGTGCTCACGCAGTACGCTGGCCAGCCCGCCGCCGACGTCTTCCGTCGCCGCCTCTCCATGCTCGGCATCACCTGCAAGCTGCATTACCCCATCGAGGGCTATCCGCACGACATCGACCTCATCGTGTCCGAGGAGGGCTATGGCCGCAACGAGTTCGTCGAGACCAAGCGCCCGCTCGTGGTCGTGACGGCGCCCGGCCCCGGTTCGGGCAAGCTCGCCACCTGCCTCTCGCAGGTCTACCACGAGCACCGGCGCGGTGTCGCCGCGGGCTATGCCAAGTTCGAGACGTTTCCCGTGTGGAACCTGCCGCTCAACCATCCCGTGAACATCGCCTACGAGGCGGCTACCGTCGACCTCGACGACTCGAACATCATCGACTCGTTCCACCTTGACGCCTATGGCGAGACCACGGTGAACTACAACCGCGACGTCGAGGCATTCCCCGTGGTGCGCGCGCTCATGGAGAAGATCCTGGGTGAGAGCCCCTACCAGAGCCCCACGGACATGGGCGTCAACATGGTCGGCTTCGCCATCACCGACGATGAGGCGTGCCGCGACGCGGCGAAGATGGAGATCGTGCGCCGCTACTTCACCGCCGCGCTGCAGGTGAAGCGCACCGGCATGGGGCAGGAGCAGGTCGACAAGCTCAAGCTCATCATGAAGCGCGCGGGCGTGACGAAGGACTTCTCGCCGGCGCGCTCGGCGGCGCTCCTCAAGGAGGAGATGACGGGTGCGCCCGTGGGCGCGATGGTGCTGCCGGACGGCTCCGTGGTAACGGGCAAGACCTCCGAGCGCCTCGGCGCGGCGAGCTCGCTGCTCATGAACGCGCTCAAGTGCGTGACGGGCGTGGACATAGAGCTCGAGGTCATCAGCAACGAGGCCATCGAGCCCATTAGCCGTCTCAAGACCTCGCAGCTCGGGAGCCATAACCCGCGCCTGCATCCGGACGAGACGCTCATCGCGCTCTCGATCACGTCGGCCTCGAGCGAGGTGGCCGCGCGCGTGCTCGAGGGGCTGCCGCTTCTGCGGGGCTGCGACGCGTTCTTCTCGGTGATCATCTCCGCCACGGACGAGGCGCTGCTCAAGCGGCTCGGCATCAACGTGTGCTGCGAGCCCAAGTTCGAGCGCCACACCTTCTACCACCGCTGATGTAAAATTACCCCAGGGGTATTTTTACATTGGTGCGAGGGTGGCTTCACGAGATGGCCACAACTTCGCAGAATCTTGGGTAGGGGCTTGCACGGCGGAGCATGTTCCCGTATTATCAATGTCCGCACGAGGCCGAGCGCCTCGGAACATATGGCCCGTTCGTCTAGCGGTTTAGGACGCCGCCCTCTCAAGGCGGAGATCACCAGTTCGAATCTGGTACGGGCTACCAACAAGACCGCAGGTCAGGGGATGCGTCCTCTGGCCTGTTTTCTTTTGAAGCCTCATCGCTCCTCCTTCGTGGGACACAATCTGGACACAACGGGGACTGGGACACAATCCGGGGCGCAATCGCCTTAGACCGCGACCCTGAGAGCTCCTTCCTGCCTTGCCTGCTCGTTCGGCGTTTCGGAGAACAGGCTGCCGATGAGCTGAGCCGCCTGGGCGTCGTTCTCGGGCAGCGCGTGGGCGTAGAGGTTCATCGTCAGGGTTGCCGAGGCGTGGCCGAGCCGGTGCTGGACGGTCTTCATGTCCATGCCGCCGGCGACGAGCTGCGTTGCCTGGGTGTGCCTGAGCTCATGGAACTTCAGGCCCTCGAAACCGTGGGCCTTCGTGAAGGACCGCCACCAGCGCGAGAAGTTCGTCGGGGCGATGAGGCCGCCTTTGTCGTTGCAGCAGACGGGTGTGTCCCTCGTCTGTTCGAGCGACAGAATGGCGAGCTCTTCTCGCTGGAACTGCTTCCACCGCCTCAGGTGCTCGATGGTCTTCTCGTCCACGGCGATGACGCGCTTCCCCGCCTCGGTCTTGGGCTCCTTCACCTCACCGTAGGTCGTGACCGACTGGGTGACGCGGATGGTTCCCCGTGCGAAGCTGATATGGCCCCACGTGAGGCCCAGGACCTCTCCGCGTCGCATACCGGTTGCGAGGCCGATGCGTGCCGCCATGACGTTGCCGATGCTGGACAGGCCTCGCAGGTAGCTCCGCTCCGAGGTGTCGCCGCGCTTCTCCTGCCGTTCCTCGATGGCGTCGCGGGACGCATACGCCTCGTACTCTGCCTCGTCGATGGTCGCGAGCAGCTGACGTGCCTCAGCGGTGGTGAGGGAGCGGCGGTCCGGTGTGTCGCATCGCGGCGCCTTGACCTTCTCGGCGGGGTTGCGCAGGATGAGGTCGTAGTCCACGGCACGCGAGAGGATCTGCTTGAGCAGCTTGTGGATCATGTTCATGGTGGTGCCGCTGCACTTGCCCTTCTCCTCCGTCTTGTCCCAGCGCATCTTCATGTAGAGCCCCTCGATGGTCTGGGCAGTGATGTCGCGAAGCCTGATGGCTCCGATGTAGGAGCACATGTCCTCGATGATGGTGCGCTCCCGGCGCAAGCGCGTCTTGCTGATCTCCGCCGCCGTCTCGCGAGCTTGCTGCCACTGCTCCGCGAACTCGGCGAAGGTCATCTTGTCGGCGTTGGCCGAGAGACCGTTCTCGAGGTCTGCCTTGAGTTGGTCGCGCAGCTTGCAGGCGTCGGACTTGGTTCCCTTGATGTTTCTTGAGACCACGTCGCGCTTGCCGGTGATAGGGTTCGTACCGAGGTCGATGCGGACCTTCCAGTGCTTGGGGGCGTAGCTGGTTCCGTCGGGCTTCTTTACCTCCGTAATGCTTCCGTCTCCTTTTGCCATTACATTCACCTCCTTGGTTGGCGAGCGTCGTGAGCAGGTCTTTTGCTATTCCATCACGCCCCTATGGGGCGGGGTGGGCAATTCTTTGGGCCTCCGCGTACCAGCGCTCGATGGAGGTGCGGTAGTCCTCTCCGATTTGTGCGACTGCGTCTTCGAGAGGGGTGCCGGAGGCGTACAGGATATGTGCGGTCTGACGTCGGCGTTTGCTAGCCGCCGTCTTGTGGGATTCGCAGCAGAACTCAGCGCGGCTCGATGTCGAGCGAGTAATGATTGGAGTGCCGCAAACGGGGCAGAGAGACACTCGGCCATCGTATATGGCGTCCTCGACGGTGTCATAGAGAGCGGTTTGCCAGCGAGTGAAGCCGCCGTCATCTTTAGGACGGAAAAAGCCCTGATTCAGCGAGAATAGGGAGTTGATTTCGAAATCCGGTTCGTCGGTGTAGTAGTGGTAGAAGTCCATCGGGTTTAGATACATCGGCGTGCCCAAATCAACAGTAATTAGCTCTCCGCACAGCAGTCGGATTGCCTCTTCTTTCGAGTACCTCTCTCGTTCATAAACGATGAGGAAGTAGTAGGTGCTATCAAGCGAATCAACCGGATTCTCGGGCCACTCCTCGTATGTTGTGAGCAAATAGCCGTCTTTGTTGATGCCGTCGGGATAGTTGCCACAATTCTCAAAAATAGTGTCTTCCGCGATGCTGTCAAAATAAGTGCCCGCTATCTTGTGAGTTGACTCATCGTCAAGGGCAACAGCGGCATACTTCGAAACATCGCTGAGAAAGTCTCTGACGTATTCCTGGTCGAGCGCCTCTGTGATCTCGGGGAACTTGAACAATCCGTCAGGAGGCGTAGCTCCTAAAGCGTAAGCAGCGATAGTGAGGTAGCGGACATAGCTGTCGCGAAAAAACAACAGTTCGGGAATCCAAACTTCATGAAGCTCGTCTTTGCTCACCGAAAGCAAGTCCTTCTCGGTTAGCTCGTCGAGATAGTCGATCTCATTGTCCGAATCAATCCGCGACTTGAGGGAGCCGGTCAAGTCGATCTGAAGCTCTTCTGGCGTCCAGAGTCCGTTTTTTAGAGGGTCGCTCTCGCGCTTGGCGAAGAGCGGGCAGCACGCCTCGTTCTTCAAGAAGTCGAGCATCGTCTTCCAAGAGTGAACGGTGAGCAGCTTGTTCAGGGCGGCTCGAGGTTCGACCTCACGATCTTCTCCTTCCGGGAGATAGACAGCGCGCTCCTCGTTCAGGGCAACCAATCTCATAGTAACCGTCACTCTCAAAATATCGTAAATCTACCGTAAACCAAAAAGAACAGTAAACTCTTGTGGCTACGATGGTACCAACACCAACAGGGCGCGTCAACGCCAAAGAATGGAGGTACCTCATGGAACTCTCGCGATTCGAAATCACCCAGCGGAGGGAGAGGCTCGGCCTGTCGAAGTCTGCCTTTGGGCGGGAGTCGGGGCTACACGTCTCCACGATCTCGCAGATTGAGAACGGGCATCTCGTCCCGTATCCCGGGCAGGTCAAGAAGATGCTCGCTGCGTTCGAGCGACTCGAGGCGAAGGAGCATCTCCAGAAGGTGGCGTCGTAGCCATGGGGCGTAACCATCCAGTTTGCCAGTCCGGTTCGGATGGAGCGGCTCCAGGGGCATCTGTTGAGATCTTCTCGGCATACCCCGACCTGCTGACACCCGCGCATATTTCGGAACTGACCGGGTTCACGGTTGAGTACGTGCGAAAGCTCTGTCGAGAGCACAAGATCCCCGCCGTGCAGGTGGGCGGCAGGCAGTGGTTCGTGCCGAAGCCGCGATTCGTTGAGTATGTGATGGGCGGTGACGCATGAGTCTCCGGAATAATGCGCCCGCCGTGCTGGTCTTTTGGCGAGGACAGCGCACGGCGGACGCTTGGAGTGCAACCCCTAAGGGGCTGCGGGCACAGCTTACCATTTGCTGCGTCTCCATTGTGAGGGCACGTCACAGGCTCCCGGGCGGCGATGGGGCATGAGCGGACGCGTTGTCTCCAAAGAGCGTGCCGACAGCGCGCTTCTCTCCATGGTGCCACCGCGAGACTACGAGACATGGAAGAACATTGGCATCAGCTATAAGGCGGCTGGCGGGGACGTCGACACCTTTCTTCGATGGTCATCCTCCGACCCAGACAACTACGATGAGGCACAGGCGCGCCGGCTCTTCGAGCATGTGAGCGAGAACGGGCGCATCACCGCGGGGACGCTCTTCTGGCACGCAAAGCGTGCAGGCTGGGTGGAGGATGCCTCCGACAGCTCTGTTATCCAGGCTCCTTCGGCCGCCCAACCCTCCGCCATGGACCTCTCTCCGGTGCAGCAGGCCGTGGCGCAGCTCGTGGCGCTCTTCGAGCCGGGCGAGTACGTGAATCTCTCCGTGCGGGCGAATTGGTCGGAGAAGCGTTGCAAGTGGGAGCCCGCGGATGGCGGCACGTGCTATGAGCGGGACGACCTCATTGCGCGCCTGCAGAGCGAAGGCTTTGGAGGCGTGCTCGACGGATACGAGCCTGAGGCGGGGATATGGGTCTGCCAGAACCCCACCAACGGGGAGGGGCGCGGCAAGGGAAGGACAACGGCGTGGCGACACGCCCTCATAGAGAGCGACGAGATTCCCGTCGACGAGCAGATTCGCATCATGAGCGAGCTCGACCTGCCCATCACGGCGCTGACCAAAAGCGGCGGGAAGTCCGTTCACGCCTTGGTGCGCGTGGAGGCGGACGGGCCCAACCACTATGAGGATCGCGTGCGGCTGCTGCACGAGCTCTGCGACGCCGCTGGGCTCAAGGTTGACGCCGCCAACAAAGACGCGAGCCGCCTCACGAGGCTGGCGGGGGCGAGCCGAGGGACGGAACGACAGTCGCTTCTCGGCACGGACATGGGTGCGCGGGACTTCCACAGCTGGGCGGAGGCGCATCGTCCTCATGCTGGTGACCAGGACGCCGAAGAGTCGAAGGACGTCGCCGCGCGCTTCGAGAACTTGTTTATTCCCATTCCGTCCGAGTTGCAGGAGCTTCCTCCCGTGCTGATCGAGAACACCTTTCGGAAGCAGGGCATCATGCTTGTCGGCGCGGCGCCCAAGGTCGGTAAGACATTCCTTGCCGCGCAAATGGTCGTTGCCTTTGCGACGGGCACGGGTCTTCTCGGGTTCGAGTTCACGCAGTGCGAGAGGATTCTCGTGGTGAACTCTGAGATGAACCAGGCGGAGTATGTGAACCGCATCGTCGAGGCATCTCTCGCCTCTGGGATTGCTGCTGATGTTGCTTCGCATGTGCGAATTGCCCACACGGACGATAGGCCGGAGATGACGGTCAAGGACATCGCTGAGGTAGTCTGCGGAAGCGGTTATCGTCCTGACGTTGTCATCATTGACCCAATCTACCCGTTGTTCGCGGGTGACGAGAACAGCAACGCTGACGCGAGGACAACGCTCGGATACCTCAAGATGATTGCAAGCAAGACCGGCGCGGGCGTCATCTACATGCATCACTTCAGCAAGGGGCCGCAGGACCTCAAGGAGGCTCGCGACCGCGTGAGTGGGGCGGGCACCCTGGGGCGCAACTACAGCGCGATGTGGTCGCTCACCGAGCTCGCCCCGAGCGAGGAGGACGTGGCAGACCTGCCCGATGGCGCCGTTGTGGTGCGTGTGTCGACCGACCTGCGCAGCTTCAAAAAGTCGAAGGCCAATAAGAACCTCGACTTCAACGCTGTGCGCATCGACGGCATGTTCCTTCGGGATGACAACGGCAAGTTCGACAAGGCACCCACGCGCGAGGCCGCTCGGCGCGCCGAGGCGAGCAAGAAGACCGCGCAGAAGGAGAAGCGCAAGGAGAAGGCGCGCAAGAGAATCAAAGATCTTCTCGACAAGAACGGCGGTGAACCCGTGCCCTTCTCGACGGTGCAGAATGTTACGGCGCTCTCACCAAACACCATCAAGGATTACCTCATCGACTTTGATGAGTATCAGCTTGTGAAGATGCAGATGGACGGCAAGGGTCAGAAGCGCAACCACATAGCGTGGACGGCTTGGCAGCCGCCGCTTGGCACCAATTTGCTGGAGTTGGGTGGAGCCGATGAGTGACTCGAAAGCCTGTCAGGGAAAGCTCAGAGATTGTCAAGCTCGTCAATTGACAGGCAGTCGGTGCGGGAAAGCTAGGCAATCAACACCTATAGAAAGGTTGCTTGACAACCTTTTCTATGGCGTTGATTCCTGCGCCTCGCTTTCACAGGTTCTGATGGGCTTTGCGGGGTCGGCCCAATGAGCGCGTGGACGACCGGACAGAACGACGTAATCCGCGAGCTGGGGCACCGGGGCGCCGCTGCTGTGCGCGAGGAGATTCGTAGGCGCTATGGTGTGGAGAGAACCGTTCGAGCGATTGAGATGCAGGCGTCGCGGATTCATGCGAGCTTGAGGGTGCTCTCGGTGTGCCCGCAATGCGGAGCCATCGGCGTACGGCTGAACCGCCAGAGCGGGATGTGCCCGCGCTGCACCGAGGAGGCGCATGTGGCCGAGGAGCGGGCGTTCAACGAGCTTCTACACCGCGAGGCGGAAGGGTGCGAGGAGGGGCCGGAGATTGAGGCTGCGAGGCGCGAGTACGCGCGGCTACGGCAGCAGAACTCACGGCTCATGCGCAAGTACGGGCTCAAGGGCAAGCGCGAGCGGGAGTGAGGCGGTACAATCGCCCGTAAGGCGGGACACGCCCCGACTAAGCCTCGGGAAACGGCCTCGCGACGGGGAGAGGGATTCCTACCGGGGTCTTACGCACCGGTGCCTGGGTCCTCTCCTCTTTTCTTTGTGACACCTCCGGACAATGAGCCTGTACGAATGTGAATTTGTCACGGAGGGAGGTGCCCGGCATGAGGGCAAAGCTCACCGAGGAGCTGATCCAGCAGATGGCCTCGCTCAAGGGCGATGGTCTCTCCAATAAGGATATCTGCCGGGCGGTGGGCATTCACGAGGCAACGCTGTACCGCTGGCTCTCCAAGCCGAGCGGGAGGCTGCATCGCGCGTTAGGCGAGTCACTAAAAAAGGCAGAAGCTGACTACAAGCGGACGCTTCTCACCACCATCCGTGAGGCGGCCACCAAGAAGAACGGGCAGTGGACGGCGGCCGCGTGGCTCCTGGAGCGCAAATATCCCGACGAGTACGCGCAGGCTACCCGTGACAAGGGCGAGCGCGCCGAGGCGGCTCCGCAGATTGTGCTCGGCGTGGCGGTTGACGCGGTGAAGCCGGGGGCCGATGAGGGTGGTGACGTCGATGATTAGCGCCGCCGACCTCTGCATCCCGCGCTTCCACGACGTGCTCGGTGACGTCATGGCGCACGGGCATACGCACTACTGGCTGCACGGAGGCCGAGGGAGCACGAAGTCGAGCTTCATCAGCCTGTGCATCGTTCTTCTCGTTGTGGCTTTTCCCTATGCGAACGCGTGCGTGGTGCGGCGCTTCTCCAACACGCTGCGCGACTCGGTGTACCAGCAGGTGCTCTGGGCCGTTGAGGCGCTGGGGCTCTCGGCGTACTTCAAGGCGAAGCTCTCTCCGATGGAGATCGTCTACCTGCCCACGGGGCAGCGCATCGTGTTCCGCGGGGCCGACGACCCGCTCAAGCTCAAGGGCGTGAAGTTCACGCGCGGATACTGCGCCATCACGTGGTTCGAGGAGCTCGACCAGTTCGACGGCATCGAGGCGGTTCGCTCCATTCTCAACTCGCTCCGCCGTGGCGGCGAGGACTTCTGGATCTTCTACAGCTACAACCCGCCCAAGACGATGTGGAGCTGGGCGAACGTGGAGTGCATTGAGCGCAGGCGGCGGGCGGACACGCTCGTTAGGCGCTCTTCGTACCTCGACGTGGTGGAGGCGCGGCCGGGGTGGCTCGGCGCGCCCTTCATCGAGGAGGCGGAGTACCTGCGCGAGGAGAACGAGCGCGCGTGGCGCTGGGAATACCTCGGCGAGGTGACCGGGACGGGCGGAGCGGTCTTCGACAACATCGTGGAGGCGAGGCTGACCGACGAGCGTGTACGAGGTTTCGAGCGCATTCGCAACGGCGTGGACTGGGGTTGGTTCCCCGACCCGTGGCGCTTCGTGCGCTGCGGCTGGGAGCCGGGCGCGCGCAGACTCACGGTCTTCGAGGAACACTCGGCAAACAAAATGATGCCTGCCGACACGGGGCGCATCGTGGTGGACGCGCTCACCTATGCCGACGAGCCGGGCGCGGAGCCCTACTTCCACGACCAGATGGTGTGGTGCGACGACACTCCCGACTCGAAGGTGCAGATGGCAACCTGGCGGCGCGAGCTCGGCATCCGCGTACACCCTGCGAGGAAGGCGCGGATGCGGAGGCTCTCCTATGACTGGCTTGCTGGTCTGAGGGAGATCGTCATCGACCCCGCGCGTTGCCCGAGGACGTTCGAGGAGTTCACCTGCAAGGAGTTCCTACGCGACCGTGATGGGCGCTGGATCGACGAGATTCCTGACGGTGATGACCACTCCATCGACGCGGTGCGCTACGCGATGATGGATGACGTGCTGAGAGGGTGAGGGACGTGCTTCTCGGCATATTCAGCTGCCAACTGAAAACGCGAGGTAGCGGACGTTCTTCTCGCCAGCTTAAACGTAGGGAGGACGGACGATGCGATGTGCCGTTGATGGGCGGGCGGGATCCTCGGCATCAAAAGCTAAAGCCTGAGGGGCATGAAGGGGCTGTGCGGAAGCGTGTGACGGAAGTAGCGCGTTCTTCTCGCCAAGCGAATGAAAAGGAGCGGGGGCTGGAGGAGTTGCCAGGGGAGCCGGTTGGGCGTAAGCGATGGAGGGCGATGTAGATGGGGCAGGCGTACGAGGAGGAGTACTGGGTGCCGGAGCACGTGCGGGAGTACCTGCGGGCGCTCGGATTCGCGCTGCCGCTGGAGGCGATGGAGCCGCACATTCGCGCATGGCACGAGTGGATGCAGGCGTGCGGGTCGTTCTACGACTACAAGGACACCGACGGCGTTGGGCGCATGTACGAGGTGCACAGGCGTTCGATTCATCCGGCGATGCGGGTGTGCCGGGAGTGGGGGTCGCTGCTGCTGAACGACAAGACGCAGGTGGTGTGCGGGACGCAGGAGTGCACGGACTGGCTCGAGGGGTTTCTCGCCCAAAGCGGCTTCATGGCGGCGGCACAGGCAACCGTGGTCAAGGCATTTGGCATGGGGACGGGCGCGTGGGCGCTCTGGGTGGACGCGGATGCGGGGAGCGTGCGCATTAGGCACTACGACGCACGCATGGTGATACCGCTCACGTGGGACGAGGAGGGCGTGACGGAGTGCGCGTTCGTCACGCGGGCGTTCTGGCGGGGGCGCGCGGTCGACCAGCTGCAGATGCACCTCAAGGGTGCTGGGGCGGACTTCTCGGCCTCTTTGTCCTTCTCGCCTAATGAGAGCGTGGGGAGGGGCGGTTATCGGATCGTCACGGTGTGCTTTGACGAGCACGGCAACGAGGTCGCGCCTGCGGGCGTGTGCCCCGTGTACGAGACGGGCTCTCCCTATCCCACCTTCGCCATCGTGAAGCCGGCCGTGGACAATACGCGCGTGGACATGAGCCCGTACGGGCAGAGCGTGTTCGCGGACGCGGTGGACGCTATCCAGGCGGTGGACCTCGCCTTCGACGCGATGATCTCGGAGATCGACAACGGCA
Organism: [Collinsella] massiliensis; assembly: GCA_000333815.1. Lineage (GTDB taxonomy): Bacteria > Actinomycetota > Coriobacteriia > Coriobacteriales > Coriobacteriaceae > Enorma. Next base: position 24,872 of record CAPI01000094.1, on the reverse strand, counting down.
AGATGCGGGTGTTCCTGAGTGACGTGATGTTCGACCAGGAGACCGACGGCAGGGGGCGCAAGGTCTCGATACCGTTTGGGCGGCAGGACTGCACCGTGTTCCGGAAGGTGATGAGCACGGAGGACACGATTCAGGAGTTTGCGCCGGCGCTGAGGACCGACGCTCAGGTGAGGGCTTTCAGGTGCGCGCTGCAGATGCTCGGCGACCTGACGGGCTTCGGCCTGGGGTACTTCGACTTCGACGGAGCGGGGTACGTGAAGACCGCGACGGAGGTCTCGGCGGACAACTCGGCGCTGATGCGCAACATCCGCAGGCACGAGCATGCGCTGGAGGGCGCTATCGCTGGGATATGCAGGGCCGTCATGGCGGCTTCGCGCTCGCTCGGGGTCGAGCTCCCGGGCGAGGGTGAGGTGCGCGTCACGTTCGACGACAGCATCATCACGGACACGAGCGCCGAGAAGCGCCAGGACATGGCGGAGGTGGCCTCGGGCCTCATGAACGCGTGGGAGTACCGCGCCAAGTGGTACGGGGAGGACGAGCCAACCGCGAGGCGGCTCGCGGTAGACGCTGATGCCGATGGCGCGCGCGGGAACGTCTCCAGCGCGCTCGAAGCGGGCGTTGCCGGTGCCGTTCGGGGAGCATAGGGCTTTCGGACGCGTCGCAAGCCTGGGATGGCGCTGTGCGGGCTCACACGAGGCTGCGTGCGGCTTGGTCGCCGCCTGAGGGCCGGAGTTCGGCTGAGGAGAAACGGGGCCGCTACGGGCCTCCCAGGGACGCTTGCAGGTTGTCGCGAAGCCGATCCGCGCCCCGCGCGGATGACGGGTATGCGGGTAGCTCTCGGCACCGTGGCGCATGCGCACCGGCTGATGCGCGAGCGGGTATGCCGCCCGCCCTGGACGGCTGACCGGTTGCGTGCGGACAGCCCGCTTGCGGCAGCAGCCCGGCCGCCCGTGCGCAGGGTGCGCGCCGCTGGACGGGCGCGACGCGCGGCTGACATGGCGCCAGTTCCCCCTGCATTAGGCCTTGGGCGCATACCGTGCGTGGCTGAACCCGAACATGCGGAGGCAGACCGCGTAGCGGGCTGCCGGAGCCGCGGTGAAGACGCGTGCGGTATGCGCCCAAGGGCGTCCCGGTTGACTTGCATGCGCCATGGCTGGCGCGTGGCGCGAACGGCCCGGTAGCGCACCCGGAGCGCGGGCGGCCGGGCTGCGGGCAATCCTCGTCAACGCAGCGCGCGGCCGGGCAGGCGGCCAGGACTGGCGGCGGGAATATCCAGCGGTAGACATGCGGGGTTGTTGTGATGGCGGCAGTGTGCTGGCTGTGGTCGCATTGTTGTTGGCTGGGCATCCGTTGACGCTTCAAGCGCACGTTCTTCTCGTTCGTCTCGATTGCTTAGTTGATGCTTAATCCATTGTTTGATGGCCCAGGTTGATGCGGGAGATTGCGAGTTGGTGGATTGACGAGCCGCGGACCAGGTGTGGTGCATGGTAAAATCTTCTGCTTGCAAGGAAAGGCGTCATAACGGACGGTGCAACAGCATCGGGAAGAAAGGGCAGGTCAACGCGTTGTCTGCGAATCGGGTACAGAGCAAAAGTATCACTGCTGTGGACCTCTTCTCAGGCTGCGGCGGCATGTCCCTCGGCTTCGAGAACGCTGGGTTCAACGTGTTGGCTGCGTTCGACAACTGGACGCCCGCCGTCGAGGTGTATCGAAAGAACTTCGATCATCCCATCTTTAAGCATGATCTCTCCGATGTTGATGCTTCCGTCCCTCTCGTCCGAGAGTTTGCCCCTACAGTCGTTTTCGGCGGGCCGCCTTGTCAGGATTTCTCGACGGCTGGGCATCAGGACGAGAACGGCGGTCGAGCCATTCTCTCGGTTGCTTTCGCGAAGATCGTTTCCCGAGTAAGGCCGCAGTGGTTCGTGATGGAGAATGTCGCGACCATAAGAAACACGCGCTCGTTCAAGCGTGCTTGCGATACCTTTCGAGAGGCGGGGTATGGTCTTACCTGCAAGGTGCTTAATGCCGCATATTGTGGGGTGCCGCAAATCCGTAAGCGCATGTTCGTTATCGGGGGCATCGGTGAAGAGGATAACTTTCTTGATGATGTGCTCGACAAGGGGCTGAGCGAAAAGCCTCTCACGATCAGAGACTATCTCGGCGACTCGCTTGGGATCGATCACTACTTTCGCGTGCCGACGAATTACAGCCGGAGAGGCGTGTTCAGCATCGACGAACCGTCTATGACCATCCGCGCGGTCGACCGTCCTATACCGCCGGGGTATAAGGGCAACCCCAATGACTCCGCTCCCGTGAGCGAGACGCGCATATTGACTCCGAAGGAGCGCAGCTACATTCAGACCTTCCCCGAGGAGTTCGAGTTCTTCGGGAGTAAGTCAGACGTGAACACGATGATTGGCAATGCCGTTCCGGTTAACCTGGCCAATTACGTCGCAAGAGCTCTGATGGGCTACATCTCCAACAAGAATGGTGGTAACGAATGAGAGCCGTCGACATCTTCTCTGGTTGCGGCGGCATGTCTCTTGGTTTCGAGCAGGCTGGATTTAAGGTTGTCGCCGCGTTCGACAACTGGAAGCCTGCAGTGGAGATTTACCGCGCGAACTTCACGCATCCCATCTATGAGAAGGATCTCTGTGACGAGGATTCCGTTGAAACCATCAAGGAACTGAGGCCCGACTTGATCATGGGAGGGCCTCCCTGTCAGGACTACTCGATTGCGGGCAAGCGCACTGAGGGGGCGCGGGCGAACCTTACCATCCGGTTCGCCGAGATTGTCGCGGGCGTATTGCCTGAATGGGTCGTGTTCGAGAACGTCTACAACATCGAGAGGTTCGGCACGCTGCCGCGAATGAAGGCGATGCTCAAGGATGCCGGATATGGATTGAGCTCTCGCGTGCTCGATGCGAGCCGCTGTGGGGTGCCCCAGGCAAGAAAGCGCTTCATTCTGGTCGGCAGGCTCGGCGCCGAGGATGGGTTCTTCGACGAGTCGTTCGTTGAGGGCATGGCGGAAAAGCAGATGACCGTGCGGGATTATCTGGGTGACAAGCTCGGCACGCAGTACTATTACATGCACCCGCGCAGCTACAACCGGCGTGCCGTCTTCTCCGTTGACGAGCCCTCCGCGACGATACGTGGAATTAACAGGCCGATACCGGAGAACTACAAGCGACATCATGCCGATGCAGCGGCAATTGAAGACGGCGTTCGTGCTCTCACGACGAAGGAGCGCAGTTACCTGCAGTCCTTTCCCGAGGAGTTCAAGCTTGAGGGCGCAAAGACGAGCGTCGAGCTTGCCATCGGGAATGCCGTTCCTCCAGCATTGGCGAAATACGTTGCCGAACGTGTCTTAAAATATGAGAACGGCGTTGAGCAGTAAGAGGTGAGTGCCTTGTCGTACTTCAAGCAGACCGAGGATTACCGGACCTATCAGGGCGAGGAGTGCGACTTCCATCTTGACTACAACGCGAACAGCGGCGGAGGCCAGGCATTCCTTGGCGGGGCGTTTGCCGGGAAAGATGGCGGAAGAGCCTCAGCCTCGACGCTCGGTGGCCTGACTGCCACTTTTGCGCTTCGCTTCCATAGGGCTGACGGCAGCGTGTGCAAAGTTGACTTGGGGACGCAGGAGTCGTATCGCTACCCCGTTTCTCCTCGCGGAGCCGGAAGCCAGCAGATGAAGCTAAGTCTTGGGGGGAAGGTCAGACCGAGCCTGCTGTTGCCGGCTGTCATGATGCTTCCCGAGACAACGACCATCAACATGGCGGACTCTCTTGAACTCTCGCCGCTTACGAGGGGAAATTACTGGCTGAGATCTATGTGGCTCGATTGCGAGCTCGAAGATGACGGTTCGGCTTGCTTCATTCCCAAGGACTATGTGTTCAGTGGCGGCCTCTCTAAGCAGGGTAAGTACGCGACGGAAGACGGTAAGCCAACCGGAGAAGCCATGTTCTTCACGCTCGATTTCGAGCGACGGGTGAATGACATCCTCTATGCAGCAGATCACTGCAGCGCTCTTCCGAAGGCTGCGGCCGACGTCCTGCGACACTTTGGCGCTGTCCTTCTCGGCGTCGTACCGTTTGATTGCGAAGATTGCTACAAGAGAACCGCTGAGCTCATGAGCCTGATTGCTCACGAGTGCCCTACGACCTATTCGGGCATCGGCGACCCGCTGCCTGCTGTGATGGATATTGTTGGACGCCCGACTTTTCTCGATCATTCTGTCGTTTCCGCCCCGTCAAGCGTCCCCGAGCCCCGCAACCTCATCTTCTTCGGGGCTCCTGGCACGGGCAAGTCGTACCGGCTCGCACGGCAGGCGGAGAAGTATTTCGACAAGAGGAACGTCAGGCGCGTCACCTTCCACCCCGACTACACCTACGCTCAGTTCGTGGGCTGCTACAAGCCGGTCACGACGATGCGCACGGTGACCGATGAAGATGGAACCGAGAGCACCCAGAGCGAGATCAGCTACGGTTTCGTTCCGGGGCCGTTCCTGGAGACATACATCGCTGCGGTGCAGAACCCCGGCACGAACTACTTGCTTGTCGTTGAGGAGATCAATCGCGCGAACCCGGCGGCCGCGTTCGGTGACGTGTTCCAGCTGCTTGACCGCGACTCCGACGGTCGCAGCGAGTACGAGATTGCTGCGCCGCGCGAGATGCGCGAGTACCTGCGCGTGTTCCTACCGGAGTACGCCACGACTGCGTATATCCAAGACCCGGAGCGGTTACTCTCCGAACAGCTGCGTCTCAGGGACGAGGCGGAGCGGCTGTCGCTGCCGCCCAACATGTTCATCTGGGCAACCATGAACAGCGCGGATCAGGGCGTCTTCCCGATGGACACCGCTTTCAAGCGTCGCTGGGACTTCCGCTACATGGGCATAGACAAGGGCTCGGACAAGATCGCCGGCTACGCCGTGCCGGTCGGGACGCCCGCGCGCATGGTGAGCTGGGACGCTTTGAGGCGTGGCATCAACCAGGTGCTGCTCAATGCGGGCGTGAACGAGGACAAGCTGCTCGGGCCGTTCTTCATCTCGCCCGCGAGGCTCGCTGATCCCGACGGCTTCACTCAGGTTTTCAAGGACAAGGTGCTGCTCTACCTCTTCGAGGATGCCGCCAAAACCAAGGCTTCGAAGGTGTTCTCTCACGAAGGCCGTGCGACGTACTCGGATGTTTGCGAGGACTTCGAGAGTTTTGGAGAGCTTGCGTTCAGGGGTATGCGCGAGTTGCCGTCCTTCTCGCCGGCCAATGTGAGCGATACTGAGTTGCTTGAGTCTGGCGAGGTTGCGGGCGCTGCGGAGGAGCCGGTTGCCGACGGTGCGGAGTAGCGCCATGCGTACGGTCTACATTCGCGAGCGTTCGTTCCACTCGCCAGTGAGTCTCGCGCGGACGCTCGGCATCGGGCTGGATGACGCTGACCGCTACATCGCCCTTCTGTGCGCGCACGGCGTGCTTCGGTTGAGGACGGGTGACGAGCCGAAAGAGTACGATCCGCTTGGAGAGAGCGCGCCGCGCGGGACCTATCAGTTCGTCTACGTGGGCCTTGCCCTAGTGGAGAGCGTCTGCATTGTCGTGTACCCGAAGTATCTGCCCGAGATTGACCCGAAGCGCCCCGATGACGCCACGTGCGCAGCTATGAGTCAGGTGTTCAGGGTGCTTCGCAAGAGCGGTGGAAGCTACGCCAGCATTGCCGCCGCGACTGAGGAGGGCATGGGGGCGAACGACCGCCTGGCGCTCATGCTCTCGCTGCTCGAGATGTATGACGAGTATGGCGTCTACTCTAACTACGTGCGCACCATTGCGGACAACGGGTCGGGCAACATCAGCTGGGAGCGCACCATCGCGGCGAACCTTCCCTTCGTGCGGGATGGGCGTCCCATCTACTTTGACTACAAGACCGTGGAGACTGACGCCGACGCCTCTGACTTCGTAACGCGACTGCACCGCGCGGTGCTTACGGAGTGCTCGCGCTTCATGCAGGAGAGCGGGCTGGCTCAGCTGCTGGCGCTCGACGAGGTGTGGCTGAGCGATTCCTCCGTGGCGGACTTTGGGGACGCCGACTTCGTGGCGTACCGGCTGGAGCGCGAGCGGGCGGTGCAGTTCGTCACGTGGAAGCAGGACGTAATCGACCTCCTCGTGCGCTATGTGCGCGACGAGGGCATGTCTGCGACGTCGGACGCGCCTCTGTGCCTGGGGACGTCAAGCTTCCATCACGTGTGGGAGACGGCGTGCAAGGTCGCGTTCGGTGACGTGCTGGCCGTTCGACTGGGGGAGCTGGGGATTGAGCTGGCTCCGCCGTTCGCGGGGATGGCGGAAAAGCGGCTTATCGATGTCATCCCGAGACCGGAGTGGGCTGCATTAGGCGCCGGCGAGGAGCGGGCGTGCGGCGAGGTTGCGACGCTGATCCCGGACATCGTGACGGTGCGAGGTGCCGGCGGGCGCGCCGCCGCCGGGGGCGGGACGTTCGCCATCCTCGACGCCAAGTACTACACGCCGCTGCTGGGCGAGCGTGTTGGCGGCGTGCCGGGCGTGGAGTCGGTGACCAAGCAGTTCCTGTATCAGGCCGCGTACCGCGACTTTGTGCTCGCGCACGGGTTCTCCAGGGTGGTGAACGCGTTTCTCGTGCCGTCGTGCGGTGACGCCGTTGAGCATCTGGGGCGCGTGCGCTTTCCCGGCGTGATCGCTGCCGAGGAGCCGCCGTTCTCGAACGAGGTGGAGCTGTACGCGCTGCCGGCAGAGGCGGTGTTCGACGCCTATGTGGGCGGACGGGAGTTGGACGCCGCGCGCCTTGCTGAGGTGGTTGGCTAGGCGAGGGCGTGCTCGTCGGCTTTGGTGACCGCGTCTGCCGATGCGTCTGCGGTGGTTTCCTCGCCGCTCTCGTCAACTATGACCCACGTCCATGAGCCGGCTCCTATGGGGTACAGGTGCCGTCCGTCGATGTCTGTGCCGGGGAAGGTCTCGGTGAGGTCGGGATCGTAGGTGGTGCTGAAGGCGTCTGACTCCTCGTCGTAGACGAGCGAATCGTCGAACTCGGGCAGCCACGCAGCCATGCGCTCGACCTCGGCGCGCTCGAAGTAGGGGCACGCCCATCCGTTCCACTCCTCGGCGGGGTCGAGGTAGGCGGCGTGGACGCACTCGGGACGGTCTTCGAGGTCGGCTATAGCTACGCGGTGGGGTTGCATGAAACCACCTTCTGTAAGATTCCCGGCGGAATGGATTAATCAGGGTATTGATGCAAGCTGCTCAATCATCCGGTCAGAAGATTCGGCTTCGTCGACGGTCTTACCCTCAAACAGTTTGTCATCCTCCGACAATTGGAGAATCTGTAAAGCCGACTGCTCATCCTCTGGGATATTCGAGGAATCCAACTTCTCTTTCAGCACGGCCACTATGTACTGTGCGTCAATGCCGTTCGCTGCGTTCACTATAGTGCGCAGATCTTCGCCTTCAACGTTTTCGACAACGTCGTGCACGATAAAGCGGGGGGTGTGGATGCGATTGGCTATGGCAAATTGTTGGTAAGCTAGGTCAAACGCTGCTATGAGCGACTTTCGCGTACCCGTGCTGGACCCAGATATTGCCGTGATTGAGACCGGAAACTTATCGGTGTCAGGATAGTAGACAAGAATCGGCTTCTCACCATTTATCTGTTGAGCAAGATGAGTAAAGTATCCATTGAAGGAACTCATCATCTCTTGATATTCGCCACCCTTGCCTTTGCGGGCGGAGCCGCCGGTTGAATAGCTGGCAATATTCTCCTGAATAGATGCCAGCTCATGGTCATAGCGATCAAGCGTATCGACCGTTTCCTGGCACCTGCCAATGTCTTGTCTTAGCTGCATAAGGTTTGCGGACAGTCGCTCGTACTCGTCAATACGGTCTTTTGCCACAAGCGATAAAAACTGACTATTGCTTGCAAGGAGCGCCTTCTGCTCATTCTCAAGAGAGGTCCTTTCATCAAGCAAATCTCTCTCGATATCCTCAAAGTACGAAATCTTGTTATCACATAGCTTATCGTTAAAACTGACCATGTCCTCAAAGGTCTTATTGAGATTAGGCAGCATAGTGCAGACCTCATCGAAGAATCTCCTTGAGAGCTCGAGGTCTGCTCGACGTTGCTTTTCTGCTCTTGCGTTGTTAAGGGCCTCTCGGTTGCGTCCGATTCTATAGTCTAGCTCGCTAAGCTGATCGACCAAGCTTGCATACTCCGCCCGGACTGAGGCAATTGCGTCCCTGTTGCTTTTGTACTCATCGGCATCGAAGATGTCATCTGCTTGCGCTTTTGCTTGAGCGTATTCCCCCTCCAGAGCAACAAGTATCTGACGCTGTTGCTCAACATCTTCAACGCCGTTGACACGCATGTATTGACGCAACGATTCCCTTGTTCGGTTGAGTTGAGCATTGAGTTGGCTCAATTTGCTGTCAAGCTCGGGATCGGAGATATCGAACAAGAAATTGTATACACTCCGATACGTCGCGATGCTCGCCCTTGTCAGGGTACGGAGAAAAGCATTATCATCGCCGCCAACCGAAACTCGAACGAAAGAGTTGATGAGCTGGCGAAACGTCGGAACGTTGTTTGCGATTCCGAATAGCAGTTCATTAAGCTTCGATCTGTAATTTGTTTGGGACATCCTTTCTCCGTCGATGAAGTAGCGACCCCTTGGAAACAGCTCAACTTTGAGCTCGACCGTTTTGCCGTATGGAGCGTCAAGATTCTCCGAAAGGGTCATCTCAGCGGCGATGCGTTTTTTGTTGATGGTGTCGCGCAGCTCAATCGCTTCGGTGTTGGTCTCTTGATCTGTGTAGATGTGACTCCTGTTTTGTGCGCCCATCAGAACATCGATAAGCTTCAAGAACGTAGTCTTGCCGACCTTGTTATGGCGTTTTGAGTCCTCTGTATCTACTACGAAATTAGCCCCCTTGTGGAAGGAGACCTCACGCATGACTATATTCGTTGCGGTGTTGCGGATTCGCAATGACTTGATGAACATGCAGGCCCCCTTTCTTATCAACGGCGATACAATCTAGCAGGTATAGAAAATCCAGAGCCATCAGGAAAAAGTCGTAGCTCACATTCTTTCCCACGACATCAAGCATGACACCTTGATACAGATTCGATGCATCGATGCCATCATGCTTTCCAACGTAGTCGTATGTCGACGCAGCAAGATAGTAAACCGTACTGGTTGGTTCGTTATTTCTGTCTAGAAGCAACATGTCACACCGGCGTTTCTAGAATCTTGCACTTCGATACGCCGTAAGCGATGAGGGCGATGCAAAACTGCTCGATTTTTTCGGCGGGATGGTTGACAGCATCGAATTTCGCATCGTTGACAATCGTGTCGTAAAGATTGTCCTTGATGCGATCTAGCTGAGCATCGCCATCACCCACGCAAGGGATGCCCTCGTCATCAAAGTCTGCAACGACAATGAACATATCGCGAAGCTTTTTGACAATATCTTCGCTGTTCGGATAATCCTTCATCACCTCGTCCACGCGGACATAATCATCGACATGGTTATCAATGATGGCCATGTATCGATATGCATTGTTGAAGCGCAGCTTCTCATGAATCTGTGCTGGATTTTGCAGCGAGTAGGAGTCATCCTTGGAGGAGGGCAAAGAGTAGACAATGTCGAGCAAATCATGGATGAAGCTGTGCGTCAACGTGCGCCGTTGCAATAGCACGGTTGGATTGACAAGATTATTATCTCCAAGAATCTGGATGTTATCATTGCCCCGGGCAATCTGGCGATTACTTGTCATGGGTATTCACCTGATTGCCGGTACCCACAACTTGAATGTTTTCATTGCCAGTAGCGTTCATCTTGTTGCCTTCATAGAGATCCCGGAGCTTATCAATATCCTTTTTGTTTTTGAAGGCGATAACGGTTGCGACAATCGAAAGTACGGAAGCCACAATGCTCAACATGACATCGACCATTTCCATTTGAGCCTCCTTCCTTTCTGGTAAGGAGAAATTATAAGGCAACTCTCACCTGAGCGCGGACATTGCTTGCTGAATTCGGCTAACAAATACGCTCGGGCTGTGCGGACTGTGCGTTACTCGTTTCGCCTATAGCAAGAGCTGTGGAGGCACCAGTCTGTGACAACAACTTACCCTGACGCTGTCTCACTGTTGCCGACTTCATTGTGTCGGCATGTCACAGAAAGGCAGGCCGGCATGGCTGGTGATGAGGTTGGCTCGCAGGGGCAAGAGCGTGCGGAATGCACGACGGCGCATGAGCCGGAGTCGCAGGCGGCGCAGGAGCCGCTGACAGGCGGAGACGCGGGCGCGCACGACGCGGGTGCGGACTACGGGGCGCTTCTCGCCGAGCGCGACGCCAAGATCGAAGAGCTCGAGGGAGCGATCGCGGAGGCGGCAAAGTCTGCCGAGGCGGCGGAGGCGTTGCGTGCGGAAATGGACGAGCTGCGGCGCCAGGGCGCGGATCAGCGCGTGGAGTTCGAGCTCACGATGGCCGGCGCGAGGAGCGTGAAAGCTGCCCGCGTCCTTCTCGACGAGCACGGCGGTGACATCTCCAAGCTCAAGGAAGCGGAGCCGTGGCTGTTCGAGGGTCCGGCTCTCAAGCAGGGCGGCAAGACCGGCCTTCCCAACGCGGGGGCCGCATCAGACGAGGGCAAGACGATGAAGCGGTGGCGCGAGATCGCGGGCATCGCGGACGAGGAGTAGCGGATGGCCAACAGCATCGCATCCACCAAGAACTACACGACCATCCTCGACGAGGTCTATCAGCGCGCGGCGGTCTCCGCGTGCCTGAACAGCCCGCGACGCATGGTGCGCGCCGGCCGCAACGCCAAGGAGATCATGGTGCCTAAGATCCAGGTCTCGGGCCTCGGCGACTACACGCGCAACGTGGGCTACAAGACCGGCAGCATCACCTACGAGTTCGAGACGAAGACGTTCAACTACGACCGAGGTATCCGCCTTCTAGCCGACGTCATGGACGTGGAGGAGGCTGGTGTGCTCGACTGCTTCGTCGAGGCCGGTTCTGAGCTACAGCGCACGCAGGTGGCGCCGGAGGCTGACGCGTTCACCTTTGCCGAGATTGCGGGACACGAGGGCGTCTCCACCGCCACGAACGACTATTCTGACGCAGAGGCGGAGGACGTGCTAGCCGACCTGCGCGCCGCGACGAACGTCATGGACGAGGCTCAGGTGACCACGGGCTCGCGCTACCTCTTCATCACGCCGACGCTCAAGGGCGTGCTGGATGACTTCAGCCTGGCGAACCCGACGCGCTCGAACCGCGTGCTCGAGCGGTTCTCCCGCATCGTCGAGGTGCCGCAGGTGCGCTTCTATTCGCACATCGACCTGCTCTCCGGTGACGAGGACCAGTTTGGCTACGCTCCCGCCGAGGGCTCCTACGAGCTCACCTCCGACACCGAGGTCGTGAGCGGCAAGACCTACTACACCGAGAGCTCCGGCACCTACTCCAAGGTGGCGAGCCCGCAGAAGAGCGGCCTCTCCACGTACTACGAGCTCGTGGGCGCGGGCGCGCCGATCAACTTCCTCGTGGTGGAGAAGAGCGCCGTGGTCAAGTTCGACAAGCACGTGGCGAGCCGCGTGTTCAGCCCCGACGAGCTGGAGACGCTCGACTCCTACATGATGAAGTACCGCAAGTACGGCATCGTGGAGCTGCTCGACAACAAGCTTGACGGTGTGCGCGCGTCCGTGGCCCCGTTGGAGTAAGGGTTCGTTGTGGGCTGCGCGGGCGTGACGTCGGTTGACTTTGGCTTCTATCGCGACACGTACGGCGGTGGGATGGGCGTGGAGGCGTTCACGGGCGCACTTCCCGCCGCCGAGCGTCACGTGCGATGGGTCTGCGGCGGTCGCGTGCCTTCGTGTGAGGCGGACAAGCTTGCGTACCGGCGCGCGGTGTGCGCAGCCGCCGAGGCGTTCGCGGAGTTTGGCGAGGGCCAGGTGGGCGGATTCCAGCTCGGGTCCTTCTCGGTGACGCACTATGACAACCGCGGCACCACTGGCGAGGAGCAGGCGACCTACGCCTGTGAGAAGGAGCTCTCTGGTACGGGGCTCCTGTTCTGCGGGGCGCGCTGATGGCATGGCTGCGCCCGATACCCGTGAGATTGCTCCCGAACTCGTGCCTGGTGCGCGAGCCGGCGGCTGACGGGGGCTTTGGAGAGCCGCGCGCCATCTCGCGCGTGAGGTTCGAGCGGGCACAGTCGGTGGTTGCCGATGCGCACCGCAGCGCGGACGCAGGGGCGGGCACGCTCTTCGTGGATGCCGTCACGAGCGCGGGGGCGTTCGAGATCCCTGCGGGCTCTCGCGTGGAGGTCGATGGGAGGTCGTACGTAGCCTCCAGGGTGGCGCGCTTCGAGGGGTTCAACGGGCGCGTACACCACTGGGAGGTGGAGCTGCGATGATGGCCGTGACTGACGCCGTGGCGGGGATGCTGCGCGCGGCGGGAGTCGGTGACGTGTTCTGTATCGCGCCAAGCGCACTGTTGAGCGAACAGCCCGTCGTGGTTCGCTGGGCGGGCTTCTCGCGTGAGAGCCGACAGGACGGCGAGGAGCGCGGCACCGCCTCGGTCGAGATGCTGGTCGTGCGCGAGAAGGACGCTGAAGCACGCGACGCTGCGTTTGCGTGCGAGGCTGCCGTGCGCTCGTCTGGGCGCTCCGAGTGGAACGTGGCGGGTTCCGGGGTGCGCATCCTGGGCATCGACACGGACGCGCCGACCTTCAGGGAACGCGACTCGAGCGGACGCTCCGTATGGGCGTTCACGGCGAGGCTGACGGTTGCGAGGGAGATATGACTGTCAGGAAGGAAGCAAAAGGCGGGGCGGACGGTGGCCGGGGAGCTTGGCGCGATCGGCGCGACCCTCTTGCCGACGTTCGTCTGAGCCGCTCAAGCGACCGGTTCCAAGACGAGGAGCTCTCGGCGCGCGAGCAGCGTCGGGCGGTGTCCTACGGTCGCGCGAGGGGACGGCTCTGAAGGCCCGGTCCATCAAGTTTGGAGGGCACGACTTCTCGTCCTTCTCTACCGCCGAGGTGGTGCTGACCGCGGCTCATGGCATCGTCGTGGATGCTGCGGAGGTGCCCGGCCGCGCCGGAGCGGTCCTGCTCTCTGCGCGCATTCCGCCCAAGACGTTGCGCGTACGGCTCTTCCTCGACCTTGCGGATGACGAGGATGCGGAGGGGCTCTCTGCCGTGCGCCACGAGGCCGCGTCGTGGCTCGCCCCGGATGCCGGGAGTGACCTGGAGCTTCCCGGTGAGCCGGGGCTTGTCTACCGCGACGCCGTGTGCGCGGACGCTGGGGCATGGGACGGTCTCTTCGAGGATGGCTCCTGCGAGCTGGTGTTTACGGCGTTTGACCCCGTGGCCTGGGGGCAGGAGCAGGAAGCTTCGGCTGCGGCTGGCAGCGCGGAGCTTTCGCTGCTCGTTGGCGGCACGTATCGGACGTGGCCGACGTTCGTGATGGAGGCGTTGGCTGGCGGCGGCGTGGTTGTCGAGGATGTTGGGACGGGCGCGTGCGTTGAAGTGGAACGGGCGTTTCTTGGCGGCGAGGAGGTAGTTGTCGACTGCGCTGCAGGCCGCGCGTGGGTGGACGGCGAGGCGGCCGACGCCGACGTGACGCTTGATAGCGACTTCTTCTGGCTGGAGCCTGGTTCGCACGAGCTCTCCTTCACGGGTTGCGCGGACTTCACAGCGAACTTCACAGAAAGATGGCTCTGATGAGCGGCGCGACCCCGACGCTCTTCTGGTTCGACCGTGCCGACGGGCGCATCGGGATTCTGCACCCGGCTGGCGCGGTGGAGCATCGCGAGGAGCTTGGCGGCGAGGATGTGCTCTCGTTCTCCTGCCTGGAGACGCCCGAGAAGTACGACCGCATCCTGTGGCGCGACCCCGGTGACGGGCGCTGGCGTGAGCACGTGGTGGTGCGCACGGACGAGGTGCTGGGTTCTGCGTGCGAAGTGTACGCGGAATCGAGCCTGTGCGATCTTCTCGGCAGCTATGTCGAGGAGGAGCGGGTGTCTGACTTGGGGCTCTACGGTGCTTTGGGCGTCGTGCTTGAGGGGACGCGCTGGCAGGCGTCCACACTGGGCTGGTTTGATGACCACGATTGCTACCTCTATCACGTGAACAGGCTCGCGGCGCTCAGGCGAGTATGCGAGGTGTGGGGTTGCGAGATTGAGCCTGTGATTGCGGTCTCCGGTGGGCACGTTTCGTCGCGTACCGTGCGGGCAGTGGCGGAGGTGGGCGCATGGCGCGGGGCTCGGCTCGAGTACGGGCGGAACATGACGGGCTGCACGCGCACGGTAGCAGAGGACGAGGTCTTCACGGCGCTCTACGGCTACGGTGCCGGGTTGCCCGTGGTGGACGAGACGGGCGCCTTCACGGGCGGATATCGGCGCAAGCTCACGTTCGGCGAGGTGAATGGCGGCGTCGACTGGGTCGGCGACGATGAGGCGAGGCTGCTGTGGGGCCTGCCGGACGGCTCGGGCGGGCGTGCGCACCGCTTTGGAGATGTGACGTTTGCGGACGTCGAGGACCCTGAGGTCCTTCTCGCCCGCACGCAGGCGGCGCTCGCGGAGACGTGCGCTCCACGGGTGAGCTATGAGGTGGACGCCGCCGCGCTCTTGGGTTCTGTCGATGTGGGATTGGGTGACGAGGTTGCGGTGGTGGACTCGTCGCGCGATCCCGCGTGGCGCCTTCGGGCGCGGGTGGTGCGGCGCGTGCGGCTCTTCGGGGATGCGGTGGAGGCGCGCTACTCGATCGGCGCCGTCCCGCGCACGGCGTTTGCGGAGCGCAGCTCCGTCGAGGCTCGGGTGGCGGCGGTTGAGGACGTGGCGGGTGCTGCGGGCGATACCGCTGCCGCCGTGGGCGCGAGCGTGGCCGCCATCGAACAGGCGGCGGGCGTGGCTGCCGGCGGCGAGGTGCCCGCGCTGGCAACAAAGGAGTACGTTGCGCAGCAGATAGCCGCGCTCGATGACCTCTCGGGGGTGGAGTTCTGATGGCTGGTCTTGATGGTTTCGGCCTGCATGAGCTGGTCTGGGAGTCCTGCGATGACGTTTTCGCGGGCGCCTTGGTGGCGTCTCCTGCCGATGCGGAGGGGCGCGGCATCGCTCTTTCGGTGCGGCGGGACGGTGAGGCGGTCGACCTTTCGGGTGCGAGCGTGTACCTGCTGTGGCGTCATCGCGTGACGCGCAAGCGAGGGTGCGAGCCGTTCGAAGAGGTTGATACGGAGACTGGTGCATTCTCCGTGTTCTATCCGGCCGCCATGGCGTGTGCCGAGGGTTCGGTCGACTGCCAGGTGATGGTGTCGCTTCCCGGAGGGAGCTCAATCTCGACGCGTGCGTTCGAGGTGCGCGTGGAGAAGGTGCTCGTGGGCGGCACTGAGTCTGAGGACGGGTTCTCGCTCTTTCTTGACGCTATCCAGAAGTACGAGAACGCCGATGCGCTCATTGCCGAGGCTGTCACCAAGGCGCAGGAGGCGGTTACGACGGCCGAGGGCGCGGTGGCAACGGCAGGGTGGGCGGTCGAGGCGGCTGCGGGGGCTTCGGGTGCAGTTGCCGCGGCGAATGCCGCTGCAGCTGCTGCTACTCAGGCAAGGGAGGAGCTGCTGGCGGCTGCCCAGCGGGGTGACTTTGATGGGGTGGATGGAATGCCTGGCCCTGCGGGTGCCGACGGGAAGGACGGGGCTCCGGGCGTCGACGGCAAGGACGGTGCCGATGGCGCCCCTGGTGCTGACGGGAAGGACGGCGTCGACGGAGTGAGCCCGACAGCCACGGTGGCGCAGACCGAGGCGGGCGCGGTGGTGACCGTGACCGACGCCAGCGGCACGACCACGGCCACGCTCCTCCATGGCGCGAAAGGGGACAAGGGCGATGCCGGCGAGCGCGGCGAGAAGGGCGATGCCTTTACGTACGCTGACTTCACCTCAGAGCAGCTGGCGGCGCTCAAGGGGCCGAAGGGTGACAAGATGACGCTCGATGACCTCACCGAGGAGGAGATCGAGGAGCTGCGTGGCGAGAAGGGCGACAAGGGAGATCCGTTCCTCTACACAGACTTCACCCCCGCGCAGCTGGAGGCGCTCCGCGGCCCGCAGGGAGTGCAGGGGCCACCGGGAGCGGACGGCAGCGATGGCACACCGGGAGCGGATGGCGCAGACGGCGTGGATTGCACGCACTCGTGGGCGGGTTCGGTGCTCACCGTGACGAGCGCGAGCGGAACGAGCTCCGCCGACCTGCGCGGCCCCAAGGGCGACGCGTTCACGTTCGATGACTTCACGGCCGAGCAGCTCGAGGGGCTGCGCGGCGAGGACGGGGCCGACGGGCAGGACGGAGCCCCCGGGGCTGATGGGCAGGATGGCGCTCCCGGCGCCGACGGCCAGGACGGGGCTGACGCCGAAATCACGGGCGCGACCGCCACGGTAGATGCCTCAACGGGGACGCCGTCCGTGACCGTGACGCTCGGCGGCACCCCCGGGGCGCGCACGTTCGCCTTCGCCTTCTCAGGCCTCAAGGGCGAGGCCGGCAAGCAGGGGCCGCAGGGCGCGCCCGGGCAGGACGGCGAGGACGGGGCACCGGGGGCGACGCCCGACCTCTCGGCCTACGCGACCAAGGAGTACGTGGCGCAGCAGATCGCGGCGCTGGACGACCTGAGCGAGGTGGAGTTCTGATGGCCGTGGGAACGATCCAGAAGGGCGTGCTCACCGACATCGCCAACGCGATCCGCACACAGAACGGAGGGACTGCGACCTACCTGCCCTCCGAGATGGCGGCGGCGGTGCTCGCGCTCGACGGAACCAAGACCGGGACGCCCTACCAGGCGCCCGCGACGTCCGGAACGGGCGTGGTATCGGACTCCGTCTTCGACGCCATCGCCGACGCGATCCGCGCGCAGAACGGGCTCGCGGAGACCTACACACCGGCGGAGATGGCGCCGGCGATCCTCGCGCTCTCGTGGGACGCGGGCGTGAAGATCCGGGCGCTCCTGCTCGCGGACGGCACGCTCGAGTTCAACTACCGCGACGGGCGCTCATCCGACGTGCCGGGAGCCGTCATCCTCGAGGCGTGGGAGGTGGACCCTGCCGGCTACTCGTCCGCTGGCTCGAGGCCCTGGAGCGACGACAAGCTCTCCGTCACGCGCGCCGTCATCGACGAGGACATGGAGGAGAGCGGCCTCGAGAGTGCCGCCTACCTCTTCCATGGGTGCGAGCACCTCGTGGAGGTCACGGGCTTCGGCCACCTCGTCACGGTGACCAACATGAACCAGATGTTCGTGAGCTGCGGGTCACTGGAGACGATCCGCGCGGACAACTTCTACGCGCACGTCGAGAGCGGGACGCTCATGTTCAGCGGATGCAGGCGCCTCGTCGGGGAGAGGGGCTACGTCCCGGAGCAGACGGACGACCACCTGAACCTGCACTTCGAGACGACCGGCGTGCTGACCCACACGGACGGGTCCGAGGACGAGCGCGAGTGGTTCCGCTGCTTCCTCTACGATGACGGCGAGCTCGTGCTGACGGCTGCGATGGAGCCCGAGGCCGGGCGGGGGCTCGTGTCGTCGGGGCACCTGTGTGCGAACGCGCGGTACAACTCGGTGGGCTACCAGCCCTGGTACGACCACCGGCACGACGTGGAGAAGGTGACCGTTACTGCGGACATGGCAACCTACAGCCACGTGAACACGAACTACTGGCTCTACGGGCATCAGGGTGTCACCGAGGTCACGGGCATGGGGAACCTCCGCGGCGTGCGCGAGATGCAGCACACCTTCAACAGCTGCGATGGGCTCACCGAGATCGACCTCTCCGGGCTCGACCCCTCCTCGCTCGAGGACCTGACGTACACCTTCGGCGGGTGCGGGTCGCTCGTGACGATCTGGGTCGACGCCGATTGGGCGCTACCGGCCTCCGGCGTCTCTGGCTTCCAGACGTTCTACCAGTGTGCGTCGCTCGTGGGCGGGGCGGGCACGACCTACGCGAGCTCGCGCGCGGGCTACCAGTACATGAGGATCGACGGCGCGGGCGGTGCCGGGTACCTCACGGCGAAGTAGACACGTACGACCCTCACGTGCGATGCGTTGGGAGGGCCGGACGGAAACGTTGGGAGTTCGGTCCGCTACCGCTTCTTTGCAATCGCTTCAACAACTTTCACGATTTTGGTCCCGTGCTTTTTAACGAAGTCAACTCCACCGTTCTTGACAAACAAGACAACACCCGTCCCGGTGGTTGCCATCGTTGCGCCCACTTTTCCGCCGGTCTCTTTGATAACGGCTCTGTGGTAGTCGCATAGAGGCATCTTGAAGCTATCCGGCAGCGGCTTGCCGCAACCGGGGTATGCACAGCGTTTCGTCATCCTTCCTCCTCTGTTTGGGAAAGCCGTTTTGTCTCATCCTGTGCGCTCTGATTCAGCGCACGGTTGACGTTCTTTGCAATCTGATAGAAGCCTGTGGTCGCATTATCCAGATTATTGTCTGAGATGCTGTTTAGCTTTATCAGGGTTTCCTTCTCATCGAGCCTGTTCGAGCTCATGAACTCGCCGAACTGACTCAATGCCGTCATCGCGGCATCCGGTTCGTCGACGAGGGAGTACGCCGCATATTCTGTTCTCGCCATCAGGGAGATTATCGACAAATCGATGATTGCCTCTCTCGCCGCACTGCCCAAAGCCTTTGCCTTACCCTTGCCGATTGCCAGCGATAGTTCGGTCTCGAAGTTGTCCTGCAAGGCACTCCGCTGCTCCGTTGCAGATCCGGCAACACTCAAGATGCGCTGCTCTCTGAGTCGTGCGTCGCGTATGTGTGCAGCCTGCTGGAGCTGATACCACACCGCCTTCGCTCTCCCGATTCTGTCGGCCCTCTCTTCGAGGTGGAGCCTTTCCACTCCGTATGCGACGTCCTTGATTTCGGATAGCAGCTGTGCCATAGAGAGCTGAAGCTGGACGGTAGCGATTGATGAGGCGAGATTATCTGGCAGCTGTTCGACATGAAGGCGGGCCTGTTCGTAGGTTTGCCCTGTTTCAACGCTGCGCAGTTGGGGAAGAAGCGCACCGGTCTTTTTCTCAACACCAAGGACGAGTTCGCCACTGTCCATCATCTTCTCGGCTGCGGCAGTGAAATCTGCGGCCCAAATGGTGCCTCTCTTTGCCAGAGCCTGTTGGATGGCGTCATAGACGGATGGTGCAAGTCTGGCAACTTCCTCTGCGCTCTTGAAGAGGGCGCTCAGCTTCTCCCGTGTTCCATATGGTATGAGGCTTGTGCCGTCATCAAAGACTTCCGAACCCGGAGCTAGCACCTCGATTGCCTTGCTAACAGGTGGAAGCGAGCTGATTGGGATGAGATTCCCGTCCTTGTCCGACGAGAAACCGCAGTATGGACAGGTCATCGCCTTGTCAGAGATTTTAGCGTGGCACTCCGGACAGAAGGTCATTGCCATGTGGTGCTCCTTATTTCGTCCGATATCTTCGGCTAATTATCCCTCAGTTATGAACAGTCTTCCTGTTAGCCTCGTGCTGATAGCCAGAATACACGCCCCTATGGTGCGGGGCGTTTGATGATGAGGCGAGTCAGTTTCCGTGAATCCACCTGTGAACAGGCCGAGGAACGCCTGTGACGCCCACTTAGGGTTTGCCTGTACTACTTCAGCCCGTACGAACGAGGTGATACAGGTGGACAGTAAACCCGATGATGTCGACGTATCGAGCACGGAATGCCTTAAGTTGGCTCACAAGCGAGACGTATTCCATGCATGGATGCTCGAGGGGCTGGACTTCTCGCGGCCATGGGATATGCCCGTGCTCGCGCCCGTCGAGGCGCATCCCACTGCGCTCGTGCCCTTCTCGGTTGCCATGCACGAGCGATGGCGCGACTTCGACTGCTTCGTGCACTTCTACGAGGATGACTTCCGCTTCGAGCGCGTGTGGAACGACCCGCACAAGTACCTCCCCAAGCTCTCGAAGTTCGAGGGCGTGATCATGCCGGACTTCTCTACGTGCATCGATTTCCCGCGTCCGCTCAAGATGTGGAACTGCTATCGCAACCAGACGCTCGGGGCATGGTGGCAGGAACAGGGACTGACGGTCATCCCGAATGCGCGGCACCAGCCGGAATGCGACTGGCTCGTAGAGGGCCTGCCGCGCGAGAGCGTCATCGCCATCTGCGGGCGCGCACTCGTTAAGGATGTGGCAGAGCGCCGCCGCTTTGTGCGCGACGTGAGGACCACCGTGGACGAGCTGCGTCCGACGGCGATCGTCTACTACGGCAGCGACCTCTATGGCGTGATGGACTACCCCCGCTCGCTCAGCATCCCCGTGTGGGTGTATCCGGGCTGTGGGCGCGGCGCGCTGGACGGAGGCAAGTGTGGGCAGCGGTAGCAGTGGGTACGGCATTGGGCGCGGGCGTGGAGGGACGTCGGGCAGCCGGGATGACGGGTTCAGGACCGTTCACGGTTTCACAACCCGACTGCACGAGGGAAACCAGGGCAAGCACATCCCTGGACACAACAACTACGACCCCAAGGCCGGGAGAAGCATCTTCAAGGGAAGCCTTGCCGACGCCCAACAGCTCATCGGTGAGTTCGGCGGAGCTGGAACATGGGTGGGTAATAATAAAGAGCGAGTCGATTTCGGCAGGGTGATCGGCACCTGGATCGGCGGCCGCGGCAAGGAGCGGTCTCCCACGACCATGGGTTTCATTCACTATGGGAAGAACGGTGCTCACATTGTTCCCGCACGACCGAAAAGGGGATGACTGACATGGTCGGACAGAACAGGCTCGAGGAGCGTGTCAAAGACATTGAGGGATATCTATGCGACCACGACTGGGGAAGCACATACGAGATAACGTTCCCCGAGGGAGACGTCTATCGGTGCGTGTGGGAGAACAGCGAGTACGTCGACAACGATGAGGAGCTGGATTCCCCCGAGTACGAGGAATGGTACGAGCTCGACTTCAGGGTGCTCGAGGTGGTCAAGGAGGGTCCCAACAAAGACCCTCGTTACGACTACGTCATGGTCTCGCGCAAGCGAATGCCCTCGCTGGTGACGTGCGGGGGCGAGGTTGTTTTTCGGGCGGAGTGAGGGACGCACTCCATCGACTGAGGTGCTTGTGCCGCGTGCTCAGTGCACGGCTTTTCAACGCTTTCCGAGCGCCGGAGGGCCCCGACTATAGCCCGCAGGCGTGCGAGAAGGGTTGAAAAGCCCCAAGCCCGTTGCTTGCTGATATCCTCAGTGGCGTATTTCTGCGCTCATCATTGCAGGGCTCCGCGACCTTGTTTGATCGCGGAGCCCGCTCTGATATCCCTCTCGGATTAGATCGTGGGGAACTCTCTGTGTACCGGGCCATCCATGAGCATCCGGTACCACCAGCTGCGGTCCTTGTAACCGCTGCTTCCCAGCATGTCGAGCAGTTCGGTCTGCTCAGCTTCTCCGAGCGTTGCGAAGTGCTCCCGCATGCTGTTTTCCAGGGCAACCTTGCTCCTGATCATGTCATCGAGAATTTCCCTCAGCTCCTCCATCGTGAAGCTTTCCGGTGAGATCTCAACGAGCTCTGCGCGAAAATGGGAGTAGTCCTCGAGAGCGCACATGGCGTCGATGTCTGCTGCGCTGTGATTCATGGCAATCTCCTTCAATCTGAACTTGCCTGTGGCTTGGTCGTAGATGGGACACAACCGGGACACAACAGCGACCGGAACTCCGTTTTCGTCAGGTTCCGTCAGTCGCTGTTCATCGCTGCAAAAGACCTGCTCAGACGCTCTTTTGTATAGGTCTGTTGTCCTCAGTCGACGCTGTGGGATAACCCTCTCAAGGCGGAGATCACCAGTTCGAATCTGGTACGGGCTACCATGCATTTGAACCCCGGTTGGACGTCCAGCCGGGGTTTTACGTTATCGCGAAATGTCCGCGCGCCCCGTGCGCCTGCCAGGAGGGCGCCGGGGCGGTGCGGCCCTCGGTGCGACCCCTAGAGCTCGAGGGCGCTATCGCGCGGGAGGCGGCGCTCGCCCCACATCTGAGCGAGGAGCTCGATGCCCTCGAGGTCGAAGGCGGCCGCGGTGTCGGTCGTCTGCAGGACGGGCACTGTGGCATCGCTGCCGACGCCGGTGCATCCCGCCCCGAGCGCGACGTTCTCGTGCGCGATGGCCACGAGCGCGTCGACGAGCTCCGCGATGGGCATGCCGTACACCTTGGCGTCCCAACCCTGCTCCTCGAGATGCAGGCGGGCGACGACGGCGTCGTTCTCGTCAACGCCTTCGAAGCCGTGGGGGAGGCGCGCGGCCAGGCGGTCGGCGAGCTTCGCCTCGAGGCACTTATCGTAGAAGAGCGCGCCCGTGAAGCTCGTGCACGCGGCGGCGAGGCGCGGCGGCAGCGAGTCCATCTCGCGCAGTTCCACGAAGCCCTTGAGGCGCACGTTGGGGAAGACCATGGAGAGCAGGTGCATGAGCTCGGAGGCAGCGAGCGGCCGCTCCGACATGATGTCTCGGCTGTAGCGGTCGCCCGTCGCCACGGTGACGTGGTGCGCGTCGGTGAAGAGGATCGGCTTCACGTTGGAAACCCAGAGGATGTAGTCCTCGAACGAGAGCCCTTCGAGCGCGCCGGGGACGATGCCGCAGCGGTCGACGTCGACGTGGTGCCAGATGCGCGAGCGCGCCATGCCGGCGGAGGGCTTGCCGCGGAACACCGGAGCGTTGTCGAAGAGGAAGGCGAAGACGGGGCCCAGGAGCGTCGCCAGGCGGTAGATGCGCGCGCAGTCCGCCTCGTCCTCGTAATCGAGCGAGACCTGCGTGGACGCGGTGCAGCGCATCATATCGCGCGCGTAGCGGCCGCGTCGCGAGAGGTATGCGTCCATGTCGCGGTAGCGCTCCTTGGGGATGAGCTCGAGGTCGAGGGGGCTCGAGACGACCGGGTTGTACCCGACGGGGACGAGGCGCGCGTCGAGGCCGATGGCGGCGCAGGCGTGCTCGACCTCCGCGTCGAAGGCGCAGACGGCCTCGTAGAGCGCCTGCACCGAATGGGCGGGGCCGGCGGAGATCTCGAGCTGGGCAGCCGGTTCGAGCGAGACGGACACCTCGACGGGCTCGGTCGCGGTCTCGACGCGGTAGGAGAGGCCGAGCAGGTGCCCGTCGATGAGCACGCGCTCGTCCTCGGAGCGGTCGCGCGCGAGCTCCTTAAGGAGGGCGCCGACGCCGCGCTCGCCCGTGAAGGGGACGGTCGCACCCGTGCGGTCGATGAGGATGCGCTCGAGCTCGAAGCCGATCTTCTTGCCCGCGGGATCCTTGTCGCCGCGCTCGAGCACGCCCACGAGCGCCTCAAGGTTCTCGCGGAACGAGCCGGTGAAGGTGGGTATGGTCGCTGATGGCGTGCTGGTCATGGGATGCTCCTTGCTACTGCCGCTGCACTTCATGGTACCCAAAGACGGCGCGCCGTGTCCGCTCGCGGCCATCTCGGCCGTCTCTGGTGCTCGTATGCAGACCGGGCGGGCGGCGGCGTGCGCGGGGGCGATGCACTACAATGGTGACAAGGGAGATTCCCCAGACCCTAGGAGATCCATGTCTGAGTCCTCGCATACTGCGCCCAAGCAGCGCGTCGACGCCGCCCCCGCCGGCGGGGACGACCGCAAGGGAGCGCGCCGCGGCGCCATCTTTATCGGCCTGGTGCTCGTCGCCTATATCGTCTACCTGGTGTTGACCGGCCAGATCCTCGAGTTCGCCCAGGCGATGTCGTCGGTTCAGATGTCGTGGATCGCCGTCGCCTGCCTGTGCATGGTGCTGTACTTCATCTTCGGCGTGGCCGCGTACGCCATCGCGGTGTGGCTCGACCCGGATTCGCCCGTGGGCATCCGCGACCTCGTCTCCGTCGAGGCGTCGGGTGTGTTCTTCGGCAACCTCACGCCCATGATGGTGGGTGGCACGCCTGCCCAGATCTACCGCCTCACGAAGGCCGGCCAGCCGGTAGGCGAGGCGGGCGCCACGCAGTTCACGCGCTACATCGTGTTCCAGATCGGCCTCGTGGTGTGGGGCGCGATCCTGCTCGCTGTGCGCCTGCCGTTCTTCACGAGCCTCTACGGCGATATGACGCTGCTGTGCCTGTTCAGCTTCGGCGGGCACGTGCTGCTGCTCACGGGGCTCTTCATCGTGTGCCTGTGCCCGCGGTTCGTGGTGCGCGTGGCGATGTGGGGCATCCGGTTCGTGGAGCGCGTGAGCGGCGAGAGCGAGCGCACGCGCGGTTGGCGCGACTACGTGAACAGCGAGATCTACTCCTTCTCCGATCACTTCAAGCACGCCGCGGCGCACCTCTCGTCCATGGGGCTCACGATGCTCGTGACGATGGCGCAGCTCGCGTTCTTCTATATGGTGCCGTATTTCGTGCTGCTCGCCTTCGGCAAGCACGACGTCGACTTCCTCTCGTGCCTCGCGGCCGGTGCCTTCATCCAGCTGCTTTCGAGCGCTGTGCCCCTGCCGGGCGGCACGGGCGGCGCCGAGGGCGGGTTCGCGCTCTTCCTGGGGCATTTCTTCGGCCCGTCCGCGACGGCGGGCTACCTCGTGTGGCGCATCATCACCTTCTTCGGCCCGACGATCCTCGCCGCGCCGCTCCTGGGTCTGCGCTCCGCGCACCATGCGAGCATCCATGCGCGCTGGAACCGCCTCGTGCACGGCGGCCGCGAGCGCAAGCGGACGGCACCGGGAGGCGAGGGGACGGCTGGCCGTGCCGCCTCAGAGGGCGCTTCCGCGGCGCGCCGCCGCGGCTCCGGACGGCAGGGGATCCGCCAGACCTCCGGCGGCATCACCGTCTCGCCCAAGTCCCTCCGCCGCCGTCGCAAATGAGCCATTGGGGACGGGTTCAATTGACTCACCGAGACATTGGGGACGGGTTCGTTTG
>CAPI01000095.1 GCA_000333815.1 [Collinsella] massiliensis | reverse complement strand
GGCGGCCTGCATCGCCGGCGGCGCGCTGCTCGCGCGGCGCCGCGCGAGCGCACAGCGCTAGCAGCGAGGAGACGCTTGCGTAACGAAGCGGGCGGCATCCTGTGAAAGGGTGCCGCCCGCTTGGCGTTGCGCTGGTTCGCGACGCTTCTCCCGCGTCGCTCGGGTCGCCGTTACTCGGCGGAGAGCTGCGCCTGGACGCAGGTGATGGCCACGACGCCCACGATGTCGTCGGCGGAGCAGCCGCGCGAGAGGTCGTTCACCGGCTTGGCGATGCCCTGCAGGATGGGGCCGTAGGCCTCGGCCTGGCCGAAGCGCTGCACGAGCTTGTAGCCGATGTTGCCGCACTCGAGGTTGGGGAACACGAGCACGTTGGCGTGGCCCGCCACGGCGCTCTCGGGCGCCTTGAGCGCGGCCACCTCGGGCACGATCGCGGCGTCGAGCTGCAGGTCGCCGTCGATGGCGAGCTCGGGTGCCTTCTCCTTGGCGAACGCGGTGGCCTCCTGCACCTTCTTGGCGGTGTCGCCGCCGGCGGAGCCCATCGTGGAGTAGGAGAGCATGGCCACCTTGGGCTCGATGCCGTCCATGAAGGTGCTGAAGGAGTTCGCCGAGGCGATGGCGATCTCGGACAGCTCATCGGAGGTGGGGGCGATGTTGAGGCCGCAGTCGGCGAAGACGAGCGTGCCGTCGGCGCCGAACTCGGGGGTCTTCGTGCACATGACCATGAAGGCGGAGACGAGCTTCGTGCCGGGCGCGGTCTTCAAGATCTGGAGCGCCGGGCGCAACGTGTTCGCCGTGGAGTGGCAGGCGCCGGAGACGAGGCCGTCCGCGTCGCCCATCTTGACCATCATGGTGCCGTAGTAGGTGGCGTCCATCATCTGGGCGCGCGCCTGCTCGATGGTGACGCCCTTCTTGGCGCGGAGCTCGGCGAACTTCTGCGCGTACGCCTCGTGCTTGGGCGCCGTGGGGCTCGTGGGGTCGATGACGTGCGCGCCGGGCACGTCGATCTGGGCGGGGTCGCCCAGGATGACGATGTTCGCGATGCCCTCGGCGATGATCTTCTTCGCGGCCTCGATGGTGCGCGGGTCCTCGCCCTCGGGCAGGACGATCGTCTTGACGTCCGCCTTCGCGGCAGCCTTCATGCGGTTCAGGAAGTCACTCATGCTTCTCCTCTTGTCGGGGCCCGACACGCGCCGGGATCGCGCGCGGCCGTCATGCGCGCACGAAGTCCGTGGCATGTTGAGCTTTCCTTGTGTGGCATCCCTATTATAGGCTTCGCAGCGCTATAATCGCTTAGATAATTGACACGCATGTGTTCTTCCGTATCAGCAAAATGCCTGCAAGGAGCATGTATGCAGATCACAAGTGGTCTACCCGCATCGTTCAACCCCGAAGAGTACGACATGATCGTCGTCGGAGCGGGCTACGCCGGTTCCGTGTGCGCCCGCCGCGTGGCCGAGGGCGCCGGCTTCCGCGTCGCGGTCCTCGAGCGCCGCGACCACATCGCAGGCAACGCGTACGACTACGTGAACGAGGACGGCATCCTCGTCCACAAGTACGGCCCGCATATCTACCACACCTTTAGCGAGCGCGTGAACGAGTTCCTCTCGCGCTTCACGAAGTGGACGGACTACCAGCACAAGGTGCTCGCGAACATCCACGGCACGCTCATGCCGGTGCCCTTCAACCACAAGAGCCTCAAGCTCGCCTTCGGCGAGGAGCGGGGCGAGGAGCTCTACCGCAAGCTCGTCGACACCTTCGGCGCCGACAAGAAGGTGCCCATCATGGAGCTCCGCAAGAAGAACGACCCCGACCTGCAGGAGGTCGCGGACTACGTGTACGAGAACGTGTTCCTGTACTACACCATGAAGCAGTGGGGCCAGACCCCGGACGAGATCGACCCGTCCGTCACCGGCCGCGTGCCCGTGTTCATCGGCGACGACGACCGCTACTTCCCGCAGGCGCCCTACCAGGGCATGCCGGCCGAGGGCTACACCGCGCTCTTCGAGCACATGCTCGACCACGACCTCATCGACGTGTTCGTGAACGTGGACGCGCGCGACATCTTCGATATCGACGAGACGAACGTCTCGGTCTGCGGCAAGGTCTACGGCGGCGAGATCGTCTACACCGGCCCGCTCGACGAGCTGTTCAACCTCGACCTCGGCGCGCTGCCGTACCGCACGCTCGACATGGTCTTCGAGACGCTCGACTGCGACCAGTTCCAGCCCGTGGGCACGGTGAACTACACCACGAGCGAGGACTACACGCGCATCACCGAGTTCAAGAACATGACCGGCCAGGTCGTGCCCGGCAAGACCACCATCATGAAGGAGTACAGCCACGCCTTCGAGCCCGGCAGCGACCAGACGCCGTACTATGCCATCATCGACCCCGAGAACCGCGCCCTGTACGAGCGCTACCTCGAGCGCGTCCAGAACCTCACGAACTTCCATCCCGTGGGGCGCCTTGCGGAGTACCGCTACTACGATATGGACGCCGTGACCGAATCCGCCCTCGATTTGTCTGACGAGATCATTTCCTGCCATGCATAAGATCATCACCTTCGCCATTCCGTGCTATAACTCTGCCGCCGATATGGATCACGGCATCACCTCGATCCTCGAGGGCAGCGATTTTGCCGAGGATGTCGAGATCGTCATCGTGGATGACGGCAGCCAGGACGAGACCGCGGCCAAGGCCGACGAATGGGCTCAGCGCTACCCGAACATCATCCGCGCCGTGCACCAGGAGAACGGCGGCCATGGCATCGCGGTGCTCACGGGCATCCGCGAGGCGCAGGGCACCTACTACAAGGTGGTCGACTCCGACGACTGGCTCGATGGCTCGGCGCTCGCGACGATGCTCTCCATCCTGCGCGGCTTCGAGGAGCGGGGCATGCAGGTCGACCTGTTCATCTCGAACTACGTGTACGAGAAGGTGTACGAGAACAAGCGCACCACCATCAGCTATCGCGGCGCGCTGCCGCGCAAGAAGGTGTTCACGTGGGATAAGATCGGCTATTTCCGCCCCGATCAGAACCTGCTCATGCACAGCCTCACGTACCGCACCGAGGTCGTGCGCGCGGCGAACCTGCCGCTGCCGGCGCACACGTTCTACGTGGACAACATCTACGCGTACGTGCCGCTGCCGCTGTGCAAGACCATGTACTACGCCGATATCGACCTCTACCGCTATTTCATCGGGCGCGAGGGGCAGAGCGTGAACGAGGCGACTATGATCCGCCGCCTCGACCAGCAGTTCCGCATCACGCGCATCATGATGCACGCCTACCACCTCTACCAGGATGTGCCCGAGAGCCGCCTGGCATCGTACATGATGGGCTACTTCACCATGATGATGGCCGTGTGCTCCGTGTTCTCGAAGCTCTCGGGCGACGAGGCGAACAAGGCGGAGAGCAAGAAGCTGTGGGCGGAGCTCAAGGAGTACGACGAGCGCATGTACCGCCACGCGCGCGGCGGCATCCTCGGCATCGGGACGAACCTGCCCACGAAGGCGGGGGAGAAGACCTCGATCGCCCTCTACCGCGCCGCGAGCAAGATCTTCAAGTTCAACTAGGGCAACGTTGCGTCTCGCTTCCGTACGGGGGCGGGCACTCCATCCCTCGCTTGTCCTCACCGCCCGCGTTTTCCTTACCGGAAAACGCGGGCGGTTGCGGAATCGCTCGGGATCGGAGTGCCCGCCCCCTGCGCGTGGTTCACGTAGGCACGGCTGCTAGATGGTGATGATACCCATCGCCACGAACGCGATGGCGATAAAGCCGAGGCCCACGAGCACGACGGCGAGCGGCTTCTCGAAGCCCTCGAGGATATGGTCGCAGCCCTGCTCGCGGCGGGCAGCCACGTAGCACACGAGCCCGGGGATGTAGGCGATGCAGCACAGCAGCAAGAGGTCGACGCCCGCGAGGAGCACCGCGACCACCAAGAAGACGGTCGCGAAGAGCGAGAGGGCGAGCGCGCTGCCGCGTCCCTCGACCTCGCCCTTGGCGGCGAGCTTCACCATGTAGGCCGAGGCGAGCGACCAGCTGATCACGATCGACGCGGTGCAGAGCGAGTACGCGAACTGGTAGGCCGCCTCGGAGAAGAGCATCACGATGGAGAGCAGCTGGATCATGGTGCCGGTCACCATGAGGCTCAGCGTGGGCGCGCCGTGGCGGTTGAGCTTGGAGAAGCCGCGGGGTAGGAGCTGCATGTCGCCCATGGTGCGCATGGCCTCGGAGGCAAGGATCGTGTAGGAGAGCCAGGCGCCCAGGATGGAGATCACGAGGCCGCCCGCGATGAAGGCGCCGCCCCAGGGCCCCACGGCGTCCTGGAAGATGTAGACCATCGAGGGCGAGCCCACCGAAAGCAGCTCGTCGCGCGTCATGTAGCCGTAGGGGAGGACGGACGCCGCCACGTAGATGAACACGAGCGCGGAGGTGCCGAGGATCGTGGCACGCGAGACGTCGGCCTTGCGGCGCGCGCGGTGCCCGAGGACGGTCGCGCCCTCCATGCCCACGAACACCCACATCATGACCATGAAGCAGTTGATGATCTGGTCGCCGACGCCCCCCGGCGCGTCCGGGCCGCCGATGTTGTTCGCGAGCGTGCCCCAGAAATCGGCCGTGAAGACGTTGAAGTTGAACAGGAGCAGCATCGTTACGATGAACGCGAAGATGGGGATGAGCTTGCAGCACATCACGATGGCGTTCACCACGGACGCCTCCTCGACGCCGTGGTTCACGAGCGCCACGATCGCCCAGTTCATGACCGACATGAAGATGACGGCGGGCACGGTGAGCGAGCCGGCGAACGGCGGGTAGAAGTAGCCGATCGCCGTGGTGAGCATGACGCCGAAGGCGACGTTGCCGATCCAGATGGAGAGCCAGTATCCCCACCCAGAGACGAAGCCCACGAAGGGGCCGAAGCCCTCGTCCGCGTAGGCCACGATGCCGTTCAGGTCGGGACGGGCGAGGGAGAGCTTGCCGAACGTCGTGGCGAGTGCGATGAAGCCCACGCCCGTGAGGAGCCAGGCGATGATCGCGGCTCCCGGCGCCGCCGCGGCGGAGATATCGGTCGAGAGCGCGAAGACGCCCGAGCCGATGGACGACGAGATGACGAGCGCGATGAGGCCGATGAGCCCGATGCCGCGCTTCGCGGGTGCCCCGTTCGGTGCCTCCGTCGGGGTGGTCGGTTGTGACATGGTCGCTCCAATCTTGCCGGATGGGGCGGCGCCGTGCGTCGGCACCGCCGCCTGAATCCTTACGCTATGCAAGATGGTAGCTTAGTTATGCAAATCCTTGTATGCGGGAGCCCCATGAATTCCGTCGGCGGAGGTACATCCGGCGCAGATGGCCTCTTCGAGCACGCGGGTGGCGGCGACGCCGAGCATGTCGAGCGGGATGGCGCGATCGCCGAGCGCGCCGGAAGCGAGCACGTAGATAGTATCGCCGTCGTTCGTGGTGTGCGTGGGGCGGATGGTATGGGCGTACGCGTCGGCCGCCATCTGCGCGACCTTGGTCGCCTGCGCCTTCGTGAGCCGCGCGTTCGTGATGATGCACGAGATGGTGGTGTTCGTGCGGTCGAGCGGCATGGCGAGGTCCTCCGCGGCGGCGAGCATGGCGTCTTCCATGTCCACGATCTCGAGCGAGTCGGCGGCGGCGCGCATGCCGGCGATGGGGGCGCCCGTGGCGGGGTCGACGACGTTACCGCAGGCGTTCACCACCGCGATGGCGCCGATCTTGAGGTCGCCGATCGCGCGCGCCCGCGCGCCCAGGCCGCCCTTCATGAGCGTGGCGGCTCCGTTGAGCTTGCCCACCGTCGCGCCCGTGCCCGCGCCCACGGTGCCCTCCGCGAGCGGGGAGGGGTCGGCCTCGAGCGCGGCACGCGTGGCCTCGATGCCCTCCTCCACGCCGGGGCGCACCGAGGCGCTGCCGAACGCGAGGTCGAAGATGCAGCTCGAGCAGACGATCGGCACGCGCGTGGGCCCGACGTCGAGGCCGATGCCGCGGGCTTCGAGCTCGCGCGCGACGCCGGAAGCCGCCTCGAGCCCGAAGGCGGAGCCGCCGGAGAGGCAGACGGCGTGGATGGCCTCGACGGTGTTCTCCGGCCGCAGCAGGTCGGTCTCGCGCGAGGCGGGCGCCCCGCCGCGCACGTCGACGCCGGCGGACGCGCCCGCGGGCGCCACGATAACCGTGCAGCCGGTCGCGGCCTCGAGGTTCGTGCTGTGGCCGAAGCGGAAGCCCTCGATGGTATGGATGGGGATGGATTGCCACTGAGCTCGCTGAGCCATGAGATCCTCCTGCGTGTAGATATGCCGCTCTTTGCCGCCGGTGCGCTAGAGCGCCCTCAAGCGCCGCACGACCTCGGCGATGGGCAGCCCGACGACGTTGTAGAAATCGCCCTCGATGCCGCGGACGAGCATGCGTCCGCCCGCCCCCTGGATGCCGTACGCGCCCGCCTTGTCCATGGGCTCGCCCGACGCCACGTAGGCGTCGATCTCGGCATCTGAGAGCTCGTAGAACGTGACCGCGGTCTTGGCGACGAACGAGATGGGCAGCTCGTCGCTTAGGCGGCGCGGCTCGCGCGCATCTGCCTGCGCGATGCAGACGCCGGTCGCGACCGTGTGCGTGCGGCCGGAGAGGCGGCGGAGCATGGCGCGGGCGTCGTCCGCATCCGCGGGCTTCCCGAGCACGACGCCGTCGATGGTGACGATGGTATCGGCTGCGAGGACGACCTCGGCGGCCTCGGCATGTGCGCGCAAAACGGTCGCCGCCTTGGTGCAGGCGAGCCGTTCGACGAGCGCGAACGGGTCTTCGTGAGGGAGCGGCGCCTCATCGATATCTGCGGGCAGCACGCGGACGTTGAAGCTCGCCTCGCGCATGAGCTCGATGCGGCGCGGCGACTGCGAGGCGAGGATCATAGCTGGATGCCCTCGCGCACCTTCTCGACGGCGCGGGCGCCGGCGATGTCCTTGAGGACGGTGAGCGCGAACGGCAGCGCCTGGCCCATGCCGGAGGCGGTGATGATGTTGCCGTCCACGACGACCTTCTTGCCGCCCGCGTAGGTGCCGGCGAGGAAGGTCGACTCGAAGCCGGGGAAGCACGTGGCCTTGCGCCCCACGAGGAGCCCGAGCTCGCCCAAGATGGACGGCGCGGCGCAGATGGCGGCGACGTGCTTGGTGGTGGCGAACTCGCGCACGAGGGCGCACACGCGGTCGTCGTTGCGCAGGTTCGTGGTGCCGGGGAGGCCGCCGGGCAGGACGAGGTAGTCATATTCGTCGAAGTCGACCTCGTCGAGCGTGCGGTCGCAGGCGATGCCGATCTGCTGCGAGCTCACGGCGTCGCGCGTCGACATGATGGACACGAGCGTGACGCGCACCCCGCCGCGCCTGAGCACGTCCACCATCGTCAGACATTCAATGGTCTCGAATCCGTCGGCTACGAGCACGGCAACAGCGCTCATGATGCATCCCTTCCCCAGCATGATGAAACGGAACCCACCGTTTCATCTTACCCACGCCGGCGGGCGGCATATCGCGTCAGCGGGGCGACAATCCAACATCTTGGGAGAGGGGCCGCTCAGCACCGGGTGAGGTGGACGACCGTCTCGCAGTTGACGTATGCGCCGATTTTGAATTTCTTGTCAGTATGGGTATCTTGCCTATGTAAGTAGAATTGGCAAGCGGTCGCTACCATCAGAGGTATGCGGCGAATCCTTTCCCGTCGAGGTTCTAACTGGGTAGCTCATTTGCATGGGGTAGCATCCGGGAGCCTTCTTTTTCGCAGATGGTGAGTACGTCATCATTCCAAATGCGCACTACGCTTTGTTCAAAAATGTATTGAATTGAACGCATGATGCGGGACGGCTCATACATCGACCTGTCTAAAACAACTTGCGGAACGATCGCCTGTTTCATTATTTCACTTGATTTGCGCGACAGCAGGGGAATTTGTTTTCCTCTAGACGAAATTTCCCGGTAATGCGTCAACATTGACTCCCCACTGCTCAATTGAGGTGGAATCGGCGAGAAATCGAGTAGCGATTCTATGTTTTCGAATGTCCACTTTTCAGTCGTGTTTAACGCAAAATAGGGGGTTAGTTTTCCATCAAATGGATTCAAATATATGTGGTTGAACCAGTCTATATCCACGATGCAACCGTGGATACGGCCGGAGCCGCCGATCATCTTCACTTCATGGGAAACCATCAAGAGGGCTTGTTGGTACGGCATGAACGCGCTGCGCACTTTGCTGACATACTCTGGAAGATTTTCGTAATAATAGCTGATGTCGTGATCAAGCTTATGCCGCCTACCGCCTTCCAACAGGCACAAACTGCTGGCGCTTTTCAGCATAAACATGTACATCCCGTTGTGTTTCAGAGCGAACAAGTCACCCGGATGCTTCATGCTCTGCATGGTTATACCTTGGCCGCGATTGAATTCGACATACTGCTCGCGAGTAATCTGATGAATGCCGTTCTGATAGTCTTTAAGAGGATCGTACGTACGCATATCGATTGTAAAGTTGTTAAGATGCCAGGGTTGCGGCTTATAGCCAATTTGATTGTCAGAGAAGACCGCAGTGCCGTCATGTTGCAGCAAGTACGTATTCTGATGAGTGTGACCGCTCACATAAATCCATTTCGAATTGTATTGAGCGTCAGACCAATCCGCCATCTGCGTATGCGTTAGCACAATTACCGGAATAACCCGCGCGCTTGCCAAGACCTTTTCGTATACTGCTCGAAAACGCTTTGATCGCACAATTTCTTCTTCCGTCGAGACGGCCGCTCCATACAACCCCAGTTTGGCGTTATAGATCGGATTTAACCCGGAGAACCCGATGCCACCAAGCAAGAGAAACGTTGAGTTGGCGCACACCTCGGCAAGCTCTTCGACGCTTGCATTGAGAATCGCATTCTCATTCAGGGTTTTGTCATAGAGTCCCTTATAGTTGACAAACAATTCGTTTTCTAAAAGCCGAACTTCATGTTGATTCATCATTTGACGATAATCGGCTACGATTTCGTCGATGGGTCGTGCAGGCTTACGTCCCATAGGGTCGCCGTCCCATAGCTCATGGTTGCCCAGAACGGTAAAAATACGACCGCGCCAGCCTTCATGACGCTCATTGAATAAGTTGAGTCGTTCATAGAATACGTCTTCCAGCTCAATGCTGTCTGCCACGTCGCCGCCAATAAGCAAAGTACTTCGGGTATCCGGCATTGATTCCAATAGCTCGGCAATTTTATCGTCAATGCGCTCCTGTATCTCAGATAAAGACAGTTTCATAATGTCGTCGGACTGTTTTACAAGTTGGTGCTCAAGATGGATATCAGATATGTAGTAAATCGTTTCCACTGAACTGTCGGCGACCGATAAATCGTAAGCATGCGACTTGCTCGAACTTGAAACCACCTGCTTTTCCCCATCGGTAATGGAGGGAGTTTCGAGTGCAATCGGCTTATATTTTATTAAAGCCTCCCAGCGAATCTCCTTTTCCAGTTGCTTGCGAAGCATCTCGGGTAGTTTTTCGATAGGAATGGATGGATTATTGCGCAAGGCATCGCGACAAAGCTCTATTGTCATCAAAGATTCAGGAACGGCTAGGATGGCTCGGGGGTCTTCCTTTACCGCCATCTCGGCAAGCTTTTTATCTGCCGTGGGAATGTACTGTATGTTCATGGGGTCTCGTTCAAGCATTTCATAGCAAAGCTCACGAGATATTAAATCAGGGGGAGCGCATCGTAAGCTCCTCGGATGCAGACGAGCGGACAGATTGACAAGCTCTTCTGACATGCATTTCTTGGGAACGAGCGATAGTACTGGACGATATTCATATGCGCTCGCGGTAATGCGTGATCCATCTGGTAGAAGCATCGTTCTAGTTGGAATAGGAGCTTCGATGGCCAATCTAGCAAGTTCATTAGTTATCAAACGTTTAGGGACATATTCAAGCGCATGCCCATTTGCCTGTACTGCCGCCTCGCAAAGAGCCTTGCCCTTTTTTCCGCGCGTATGGCAATCTGGAACAAACGAAAGCGCCTGTCCATCGTAATCGTTTTGAACAGCGGCTAAGCAAATCTCATATCCTTGATTCCCGATCAGTATTTGATTGGGAACCTCGCTCAAAGCAGCTCCGTTGTTTTTCACGGCTGTCAAGCACATGCTGGCATCTCGATACTGTTCGGGCACGTACTTTAAGTTCAAACCATTTTTGCTTACAGCTATATCACATACTTCGCGTGTAAGATGCTTTTTTGCGATGTATCGAAGAATCGTGTACGCTGGATTCCCAACGTTAAAGCAAGTGACCGCCTTATCCACCATGTCTTTTGTCTGCGCCCATTTTCCCAGAGCTTTTAGGTGGAAATACCAATAGAATGGGTCATTTTCATCGATTGATAGTGGATCGCTTTCCAGGAATTCAATTAGCTTTGATGAACAATCGGACTCCCTATCTGGATTTTCCATTGCTGCCTCAATTCTCCCGGAGCTGATTGTGGCGATAGGCATTTCGCAGTTCGTTCGTTACAGAGCCATGTGCTTCATAAGCGTTTTCGCATCTTTTGACCGCCCTTTCATTTAAGTGCACGCTCGTTGTTCAGGTGGTTGAGGAGGACAATCCCGCTCAGCACCGGGTGAGATGGACGACCGTCTCGCAGTGGAAGGTCTGGGGGAAGAGGTCGACCGCCGTGATGCTCACCGGCTCGAAGACGCCGGCGCGGCGGAAGCGCTCGAGGTCGCGGGCGAGGGTGGCCGGGTCGCACGACACATAGGCCACGTCGCGCGCGGCGGTGCCGCCGATGAGGTCGATCGCCTCGGCGGCGAGGCCGGCGCGCGGCGGGTCGACGACGAGCACGTCGATGTCGTCCCCGGGGAACTCGCGCACGGCGTCGCCGCCGATGGCCTCGACGTTGTCCAGGCCGGCGCGCTCGATGTTGCGCCTCAGGTCGCGGACGGCGGGGCCGTACGATTCGACGGCCGAGACCCAGGCGCTTCGGCGCGCGAGGGGCAGCGTGAACGTCCCCGCCCCGCAGTAGAGGTCGCAGGCAGCATCGTCCGAGCCCGGGTTGAGCGCCTCCAGCACGAGGTCGATGAGGATCTCCGCCGCGGCGGTGTTCACCTGGAAGAACGATGGTGCGGAGACGCGCATGCGCTCATGGCCGATCTGCTCGTCCCAGGAGCCCTGGCCGGCGAGCAGCTCGTTGCGCACCACGCGCCGGGCCGCGCGGTCGCCCTTGGTGAGCACGCGCACCACGCTCGTGGGGTGTACCGCGTCCTCGAGCACGCGCGCCACATGGGCGCGGGGGAAGCCGCCCGTGGGCGTCCAGAGAGCGACCTCGAGCGCGCGGGTGCGGCGGCTCGCGCGCACGCCCACGCGCTCGAGCGCGAGGTCGCGGGAGTTCGCCAGGTAGGAGAGGGCGCCGGCGATGCCCTTGAGCGCCTTGGGGAAGGCGCGCTCGAACAAGGGGCAGCGGTCGACCTTGAGGATCTGCGAGGGGTCCGCCCCGTGCATGCCGAGCACCATGCGGTTCCCGCAGCGCTCCACGGCGAGCTCAACCTTGTTGCGGTAGCCCCAGGCGTCGCGGGTGGAGCGGATGGGCTGGACGAGGTGCTCGATGTCCTCGGCGGAGAAGTGCCCGATCCGCGCGAGCGACGAGCGCAGGTTCTCCTCCTTGGCGGCGAGCTGCGCCGGGCGGGCGAGCGCGCCCCAGGGGCAGCCGCCGCAGAAGCCCGCGTACGGGCACGGCGCGTCGACGCGGTCCGGCGAGGGCTCGAGGAGCCGCTCGGTGCGGGCGCGGGCGTAGGCCGGGGTCTCGGACTCGATGCGCGCCTCGACGACATCGCCCGCGATCGCCCCGGAGACGAAGACGGTCTTGCCCTCGGGCGTGCGCGCGATGGCATCCGGCCCGTAGGCCATGCGTTCGATGGTGAGCTTCATGGGCGGCCTTTCGTGATTGCGTGTACCGCCCAGTGTAGCGTACTTTTCGCGCGTGGATTCGCGCCACCCTACGAGCGCTTGTGCTTCGCGCGCTCCTCCGGGGTGCCCGTGAGGAGCGTCTTGAGCCCCATGCCGATGAGCGCGATGCCGGCGCGCAGGCGACCGGGCGTCCGCTTGGCGAGCGCGTGCTTGGGGGCGTCCGGGCGCGGGGCGGCCGCGGGGGCGGGCTCGGCCTCGGGCTCGATGATCGTCGCGCGCACGGCGGTCGCTGCGGGGGCATCCG
Organism: [Collinsella] massiliensis; assembly: GCA_000333815.1. Classification (GTDB taxonomy): domain Bacteria; phylum Actinomycetota; class Coriobacteriia; order Coriobacteriales; family Coriobacteriaceae; genus Enorma. The sequence continues at coordinate 49 of CAPI01000095.1, read as the reverse complement.
GGGCGGCCTCCGCCACGGCGGGTTGGTCTTCCGCCGCGGGCTCGGCGGG
>CAPI01000096.1 GCA_000333815.1 [Collinsella] massiliensis | reverse complement strand
CGGTGAGGCCGGCTGCGGCCAGGCTGTTCGAGACGCGCGCGACGCGCGGGCTGTCCACGCCGATGGCGCGCAGCTCAGCTGCGTGCGCGAACACCTCGTGCGGGGTTCCCTCGAGCACGACGCGCCCGCCGTCCATCACGGCGATGCGCCCGCAGTAGCGCGAGAGCAGGGCGACCTTCTGCTCGATGACCACGATGGTGATGCCGAGCTCCCGGTTGATGGCGCGGAGCGTGTCGTAGACCACGAGCGAGCTCGCGGGGTCGAGGGCGGCGGTGGGCTCGTCGAGCACGAGCACGCGGGGCTGCAGGGCGAGGATGGCGGCGATGGCCACCTTCTGCTTCTGCCCGCCCGAGAGCGTGGCGAGCTCGCGGTGGCGCAGGTCCGCGATGCCCACCGTCTCGAGGATGGAGCTCACGCGCCCCTCGATCTGGTCGTGCGGCACGCCGAAGTTCTCGAGGCCGAAGAGCACCTCGTCCTCGACCACGGAGGCGACCATCTGCGCATCGATGTCCTGGAGCACGCTGCCCACGACGCGCGAGATGTCGGTGAGCGTGGCCTCGCAGGTGTCGCGCCCGCCGACGCGCACCGCGCCGTAGAACTCCCCGCCGAAGTGGTGGGGGATGGCACCGGACATGGCGGCGGCGAGGGTCGACTTGCCGGCGCCCGAGGGGCCGATGATGCCGAGCATGTCGCCCGGATGGACGGTGAGGGTGATGTCGTCGAGCGCGCGGGCGTCCTCGCCCGCATACGAGAACGACACGTGGTCTATATCGATGATCGTTTCCATTGCGCGAATCGTGCCTTTTCCTTACGGGGCGGTTGCCGGGAGATGTGCATGCATCCTCTTAAGGATTATCACAGAAAACGGGGCTGCATGCGCAGCCCCGTCGGCGAGGGTTCGGTTAGTCGGCGATCTTGAGCGCCTTCTTGATGGGCAGGTAGAGCGCCGCGACGATGATGGCGTTCGCCACGCCCGTGCCCGCCACCACGGGGAGCATGACGACGAGCGTCGCATCCATGGTGCGCAGCGCGTAGATGACGATGACCGCGTAGATGAGGCCGGAGAGGCAGGTGGTCACGAAGGTGCCGAGCGCGGGCACGATGGCCTTGGCCTTGGTGCGCATGAGGGCGTTCACGATGAGCGCCATCACGAGCGCGGCGATGGGCTCGGCCACGAGGTCGGGGCCCTTGACCGAGGCGGAGATCTGGATCACGGCACCGGCGATGAGGCCGATGACGATGGCCTGGGGCGCCTTGGGCCGCACGACGAGGATCTCGAGGCAGAAGGCGGCGATGATGAATTCAGGGCTCAGGGTGCCCATGGTGAGGCTCGAGAGCGCCTTGCCCACGGTCATGTTGAGGATGAAGCCGGCGGCGAGCAGGATGGCGAGCAGGACGAGGTTGCGGATGTCGAGGGTGCCGCGATCGACGGTGGCGACGGTGCGGGGCTGGGAGGTGGTGCTCTGGCTCATGGTGATCAACCTTTCATATCGTGTGCCGGGGCTCGTCCCGGCGGTTGCGTGCGGCGTGCGGACGGAGGCGCGTGATGCGTGCCGGTCGAAGATGGTGAGCCAGGGGTTCGCACAGAAAAAGGCCCCCGGTCTCCCGGAGGCCTTTTGCTGGTACCTGGATGCAGGCGCAAGGGCTACCGTCGACCGACCGTATTCGCATCACGCCACCACCAGTTGTTGAGAGCGTTCGTGCGGTTCAACATGGCGGGGCTCCTTTCAGTCGGTCGGGCGGGCTCGTGCGCTCGCGTTGGGGGCACTATAGCACAGTCGGGACGCGGATGTCGCGCGAACGGCGAAGATTGCCGGCATGTTTCCGCGCCCGGCGGGCAGAGGTGGGTGAGGCGCGCCCTAGTTCGCGATCTCGCCCAGGAAGGCGCGGGTGCGCTCGCTGCGGGGGTGCTCGAAGATCTGCTCGGGCGCGCCCTGCTCCTCGATCACGCCGCCGTCCATGAACACCACGCGGTCGGCGACGTCGCGCGCGAAGCTCATCTCGTGCGTCACGACGATCATCGTCATGCCGCCCTGCGCGAGCTCGCGCATGACGTCGAGGACGCCGCGGACGAGCTCGGGGTCGAGCGCGCTCGTGCCCTCGTCGAAGAGCATGACGTGCGGATCCATGGCGAGCGCTCGCGCGATGGCCACGCGCTGCTGCTGGCCGCCCGAGAGCTCGTCGGGGTAGTGGTCCTCGCGCTCGGCGAGCCCCACGCGCTCCAGCTCGGCGTGCGCGATGCGCTCCGCCTCCGCACGGTCGCGCTTCAAGACCTTCATCTGCGCGATCATGACGTTGTGCAGGGCGTCGAGGTGCGGGAAGAGGTTGAACTGCTGGAACACCATGCCCATGCGCTTGCGCACGTCATTGACGTCGACGCCCTTCTGGCAGATGTCGTCCCCCTCGAAGATGATCTCGCCGCTCGTGGGCTCCTCCAGGCGGTTCAGGCACCTCAGCATCGTCGACTTGCCCGAGCCGGACGGCCCGAGCACCACGACGACCTCGCCCTTGCGGACGTCGAACGAGATGTCCTTGAGCACCTCGAGCGAGCCGAAGCGCTTGCTCAGGTGCCGGATGGAGAGGATGGGCTCCTCGCCCGCGGCGCTCCCCGCGCCCGCCGCTGCCTGCTGGCGCTGCTCTGTCTCTGCCATGGCTAACCCTCCTTAACGGCGGCCTTGCGGGCACGCGCGCGCTTGCGTCCGCTGTGGGTGCGCATCCGCTCTTCCAGATGACGCGTGACCTTCGAAAGCGGCAGGGTGATGATGAGGTAGAAGAACGCGGCCACGATATAGGGCGTGATCGAGCCGGTCGAGGCCACGATCGTGCGCGCGTACATCACGAGCTCCATGATGCCCACGGCCGCGAGCAGCGACGAATCCTTGTAGAGCGTGATGAACTCGTTGGTGAGGTTGGGGATCACGTTGCGGAACATCTGCGGCAGGACGATGTAGATCATCGTCTGCAGCCGCCCCATGCCGAGGCTGCGCGCCGCCTCCGTCTGCCCCTTGTCGATGGAGAGGATGCCCGCGCGGAAGATCTCGCACATGTAGGCGCCGGAGTTCAGCATGAGCACGATCACGCCGAGCGGGAACTTGGGCAGGCTCAGGCCGGCGAGCGGAAGCCCGAAGAACGCGACGTAGATCTGCAGGAAGAGCGGCGTACCGCGCATGAAGTTCACGTAGGTGGTAGCGATGCCGCGCCACAGCACGAACTTCGAGAGGCGCATGGTGGCGAGCAGCAGCGCGAGCGGGATGGCGAGCGGGAACGAGATGGCGACGACGGCGATGGAGGTGAAGAAGCCGTTGAGCACCACGGGGAAGCTCGTCACGATGAGCGTCGGGTCGAAGAAGAGGTGGAGGAAGCGGTTGGAATTCCACGCCTCGACCCACGGCTGCTCGTCGAGCCAGTGGGCGATCGACTCGGCGGTCGAGATGCCCTGCACGGAGATGGGCGGGATGTCGTCAAGCTCATGCTCGCCGGTCGCGTCCGTGTAGCTCGCGGCGACCTGCATCTCGCCGCCGTTCTGCGGGAAGTACACATCATCGATCATGATGCTGAGATGTCCTGCCTGCGTGATCGCGGGCGAGAAGTCGAAGACGATGTCCTGCCCGTCGACGCTCATGCGGTACTCGACCTTCGTGCGCGTCAGGAGGTCATCGCCGGTGAGGAGCGTGAGGGAGAGGTCGTCCGTCCCGAACGTCGTGCCCTCGGGCACGGTCAGGACGAGCCGGGAAACGCCCTCGCCTTCCTCGATCGCGGTCTCGAAGGTGATGCGCGACTGGGTCGCGCCCATGATGACGGTGGGGTCGTTATCGGAGTTGGGGCGACCTGTGCAGCGCACGGCCTCCATGGCGTCGGCGGGCGCGGCGAGCGCGAGCGCCAGGACGAGCGCCGCCAGGACGGCGGCGATGCGCGTAAGGGCGCGGTCTAGGTGCGCGCTGGGTGTCGGTGTGTACGTTTCCACGGTGCCTTCCTCGATTTCTACCGTCTGCGCCCCCACCGGGCGGGCAGGGGCGCGGACATCGTCGGCATATCGCGTGCGGTCTTGGCTACAAGCGCTAGCCCATGTTTTTCTCGATGAGCTCATCGAGCGTGCCATCGTCCTGGAGGGCCTCGATGGCCTCGTTCAGGGCGTCGAGCAGCGGCTCGTTATCCTTGGACACGGCGATGGCGTACTCCTCGCCCGTCGCGGAGGTGAGCACGACGTGCAGGTCGGTGTAGGCGCCGGCGAGCATCTGGTTCACCACGGCGGCGTTGCCGCACACGGCGTCGGCCTGGCCCGAGTTCACGGCGGCGAAGGCGTCCGTGAAGTTGGGGAAGGGCAGCTGCTCGGCGTTCGGGTAGTTCTCGGCGGCGAAGTCGGCGCCGGTCGAGCCGCTCTGGACCGCGATGGTCACCGCGGCGTCGTTGAGCTCTTCTGCCGCGTTGTCCTCGGTGATGATCGTGTTGTCGGAGAGCGTGGCGACCGCCTGGTTGTCGACGTAGTACGGCGTGGTGAAGTTGACCTCTTCCTCGCGGTCGGGGGTGATGGAGATGCCGGAGAGGCCCGCATCCGCCTGGCCGCCCGCGACGATGGCGGGGACGATGCCGTCGAAGTCGATGTTGGTGTAGGCGCACTCGAGGCCGAGGTAGTCGGCGATGGCGCGGCCGAGGTCCATGTCGAGGCCGACGTACTCGCCGTCCTCGAGGTTCTCGAACGGCGGGTAATCGGGCGACGTCGCGAACGTGATGGTGCCCGCCTCGAGGAGGCCGAGGTCATCCGAGCCGGTCTCGGCCGAGCCCGAGCCCTCGACGACCGTGGTCTCGTCCGTGTTCCCCGAGCAGCCGGCGAGCCCGGCCATGCCCGCGATGCCCGCGACCGCGGTGGGGATGAATTGCCTGCGCGTGAGTTCCATGATGATGCCCCTTCCGATGACGCCGCCGGGCGTCCTATCCGTTCGGCGGCATGTGGTTCTGATAGAGTATGCAATTCTCTGACGAAATATGCAAGGTTGAATGAAATGTAGCCGTATAGTAACGGATGTGAAACAATAAACTGGATAATTAAGGAGCAATTAAGCATACCGGGGGCGACATGCCGGGCGCGCACCGGCCAAGCAGCAGGTAGCGGCAGGAGCCAGCGCGCACGCGCACACCGGTTCGCTGCATGCTCGATGCGGGCGAACCGGCGCCGGGCGGCAGCGCCGATGCGGGGATCTCTGCTTGTGGGGGAGGCGCGCTTGCGCCCGTCAGCCTCGGTGCAGGTTCGAGAACTCGTCGACGATGATGTCGAGGCATTTCGGCAGCACGCGCGCGCCGAATACGCCGGAGTTGTTCGGGATGACCTCGCCGTCGAACTGCATGCCGAGCGACGGCTTGCAGGTGATCTTGGCCTGCTTGGCCTGGAACGTCTTGAACTGCGGACGGCCGAGGCCCTTGCCCACCGGATCGAGGACGGCGGCGGCCACGGTGGGCAGCAGCCCCACGAGCGTCGTGGGCTTCACCACGGCGATGTCGAGGAGGCCGTCGTCCATGCGGCAGTCGGGGAAGAGGTTGATCTCGTTCTGGATGCAGGCGGTGTTGCCCACCATGCACGAGATGCCGTCGATCTCGTCCACCTGGCCGTCGTGCTCGATGGTGAAGTGCGCCACCTGCGGCTCGGGCGTCGAGAGGGCGGAGAGCAGGTAGGCGATCTCGCCGAGGTCGTTCTTCGCGGGCGCGGCCTTCTGCATGATGGTCGCGTCGAAGCCGGAGCCCGCGATGTTGATGAAGCCGTGCCGGCGGGTCTCGCCGGCCTCGTCCATCCAGAAGAGCTCGCCCATGTCCACCTTCGCGGTCACGCCGGCGCGGCAGGCGTGCGCGAGCGCGGCGGCGTCGGGCGCGTTGCCGATGTTCTGGAAGTAGAGGTTCGCGGTGCCGGAGGGGAAGACGAGGATGGGCACGCCGCAGTCGCGCAAAAGGTCGAGGACGTTCGCGACGGTGCCGTCGCCGCCGGAGACCACGATGCGGTCGAAGGAGCGCGCGTCGGCGACGGCGTCCTCGCGCTCGAGCTCGGGGCCTATGAAGCGCAGCACGATCTCGTCGCCCGCCGTGGAGAGCGCATGGATGAAGGTGAAGATCTCGTCCGAATGCGGTCCCGATGCGGGGTTATGGATGATGAGACAGCGCATAGCCTAGTTCCCGTTCCAGCCTAAGGCGTGTATAGTTACCATAATGCAATGTCGTTATCCTACCGCGGCGCCTTGCCGCCGGACGCGAGACTGAAGCGAGCATGTATATTTCCACAGACGAAGACCTCCGGTCATTCTGCGAGCGCGCCCGCGCGTTCGAGGCGGTCGCGGTCGATACCGAGTTTCTGCGCGAGAAGACCTATCACCCGCGGCTCTGCCTCGTGCAGGTCGCCACGCCCGAGGAGTGCGTCGCGATCGATCCGCTGGCCGTGGACGACCTCGCGCCGCTCGCGTCGCTTCTGGGCGACCCGGCCGTCACCAAGGTCTTCCACGCCTGCTCGCAGGACATGGAGGTGCTGCTCCAGACGCTCGGCACCCTGCCCGCTCCCATCTTCGACACGCAGGTGGCCGCGGCGTTCCTCGGCGAGCGGCAGCAGATCTCGTACAACGGGCTCGTCCACGCCTTCTGCGGCGTCACCCTGCCCAAGAGCGAGTCGCTCACGGACTGGGCGCGCCGGCCGCTCACGGCCAAGCAGCTCGAGTACGCCCTCGATGACGTGCGCTACCTCATCCAGGCCTACCACCTCATGGTGGGCCGGCTCAACACCGAGGGGCGCCTGGGGTGGGTCCTCGACGAGCTCGCCCCGCTCGCGGCGCGCGAGCACTACGTGGTCGACAAGCGCGAGGTGTACAAGAAGGTGAAGCGCGTGAACTCGTGCACGCGCCGGCAGCTCGGCATCGCCCGCGAGCTCGCCGCCTGGCGCGAGGCGCGCGCGGAGCGGCGGAACATCCCGCGCAAATGGGTCATCTCGGACGAGGTGCTCATCGCCCTCGTGAAGCGCGCCCCCCGCGACGAGGCGGGGTTCAGGAGCATCCGCGGGACCGAGCAGCTCTCCGAGGCGGACGTGACCTCCGCCCTCATGGCCGTCGAGCGCGGCATGACGTGCCCGACCGCCCAGCTGCCGCCCGCCTTCCACACCCGACCTCGCCCGTCGGGCGACCATGAGAGCGTCGTCGACCTCATGTACGCGCTCGTGCGGGTCGTGGCGGAGCGCTCCGGCGTGGCGGCCGGCATGATCGCCTCCCGCGACGACCTCTCCGACTACGTCGAGCATCCCGAGCGGAGCCCGCTGCGCGAGGGCTGGCGCTTCGAGCTTCTGGGCGCCCGCCTGGACGACCTGCTCTCCGGCAACATGGGGCTCACCGTGAAGGACAAGAGGATCGAGATTCTCTAGGCCGCGACCGCGCATCTCGCGACCGGCCGCTGTCCGCTGCGCTCTTTTGTCCGCGCCGTTTGCTACACTCGAATCGGCAAGAACACGCGTGAGAGAGATGATCGCATGAGTGCTTGGAATCTGACCGGGACGGCGCCGCAGGCTCCCGCGAAAGGCGAGGACGCGCTGTCCGTATCGCAGGCGGTGGAGCTCGCGGCGAACGCGCTCGACGCCCTGCCGATGCTCACGGTGATCGGCGAGGTGACGGGCTTCCGCGGTCCCAACGCCCGCAGCGGCCACTGCTACTTCCAGATCAAGGACGACGCCGCGGCCGTCGACTGCATCGTGTGGCGCGGCACCTACGCGAAGCGCTCCTTCGATCTGCGCGACGGCATGGAGGTGCAGTTCACCGGCGGCTTCAACCTCTACAAGCCCACGGGCCGCATGAGCTTCGTCGCGCGCAGCTTCACGCTCGCCGGCGAGGGGCTGCTGCGCCAGCAGGTCGCCGCCCTTGCCGAGAAGCTCCGCCGCGAGGGGCTCATGGACGAGGCGCGCAAGCGCCCTATCCCCGCGTTCTGCACGCGCGTCGCGGTGGTGACCTCGCTTTCCGGTGCGGTCATCGACGATGTGAAGCGCACGCTGCGCCGGCGCAACCCGCTCGTGGAGCTCGTCTGCGTGGGGGCGAAGGTGCAGGGCGAGGGCGCCCCGGCGGAGCTCATCGAGGGGCTCGCCCGCGCCGCCGCGCTCGACCCCGCGCCCGACTGCATCCTGCTCGTCCGCGGCGGCGGGTCGTTCGAGGACCTCATGACCTTCAACGACGAGGCGCTCGCCCGCGCCGTCGCCTCCTGCCCCGTCCCGGTGGTGACGGGCATCGGCCATGAGCCGGACCAGTCGATCTGCGACATGGTGAGCGACCGCCGCTGCTCGACGCCCACGGCGGCCGCCGAGTCGGTCGCGCCCGCCATCGGGGACCTCATCGACCTGCTCCATGCGCGCGAGCGCCGGCTCGCCGCCGCCACGTCGTCGCTCGTGCGCGGCGCCTCGGGCGGGGTGGGGGCGCTCGTAGCGCGGCTCGAGGGCGCCATGGGCGCGCGCCTCTCCCAGGAGCGCCGCGTGCTCGACGGCCTGGGGAACCGGGGCTGCCTGCGGAGCCCGGGCTATATCGTGGAGCGCCGCCGCTCCGAGGTCGCCCAGACCGCGGACCGCTTCGAGCGCGCCGTCGACCGCTCCCAGGAGCGCTTCGCGGGCGCGCTCGAGGGCATGCCGCGGCGGTTTCGCGCCGCGACGGCACGGCTCGCGGCGTTCGGGCACGGGCTCGAGCTCTCGGATGCGCGCCTGCGCACGGCGGGCGAGGGCATCTCGGAGGCGCGCCGCCGCGACCTGGGCGCGCAGGCAGCGAAGCTCGACGCGCTCTCGCCGCTCAAGGTGCTCGCGCGCGGCTACGCCATCGCCTACGGCGACGCGGGCGTCCAGGTGAGCGCGCATTCGTTCGCGCCAGGCGATGCGCTCCGCGTTCGCTTCGCCGACGGCGAGGTTTCCGGCACGGTGGATACGGTATCTGATCGCGGCCTTTCGGCTCGCGGTGACGAAGAGGAAAGGTGAGAGGCATGGCAGAGACGAAACCCATCGAAGAGATGAGTTACAAGGAGGCTTCCCAGGAGCTCGAGCGCATCATCCGCTCGCTCGAGTCGGGGGACCTGGAGCTCGAGGAGTCGCTCGAGGGCTATACCCGCGGCGTCGAGCTGCTCAAGAGCCTGCGCAGCCGGCTCGCGGCGGCCGAGCAGAAGGTGAGCGTCCTCATGAAGGACATCGACGGCACGGAGACGCTCGTTCCCGCCGCGCCTGCGGACGATTCCGACGCGCTCAAGCTATAACGTCCATCGCGGCGGCGGGGTCGACCCGTCGCTCGCGTTCCCGAGAGCAGCCAGGCTGAAAGGAGCCCCACATGGATGACTGCATCTTCTGCAAGATCGCCGCGCACGAGATCCCCTCGACCGTGGTGTACGAGGACGACCTCGTGATCGCCTTCGACGACCTCGCGCCCCAGGCGCCGGTCCACACGCTCGTGATCCCCAAGAAGCACTACCAGGACATCACGGACGGCGTGCCGGCCGAGACGCTCGCGGCCATGGCCCATGCGGTGGACGAGGTGGCGAAGGCCAAGGGGCTCGACTCGGGCTTCCGCGTCATCTCGAACAAGGGTGCGGACGCCGGCCAGACGGTCATGCACTTCCATATGCACGTGCTCGGCGGCAAGCCGCTCGGTGAGGGTCTCATCTAGAATGGTATACCGCCCATCGTGCTGCCTTCTGCCTAGCGACGCCGGCGGCATGCGAGTATCATGAAAGCGTATGTGCAGCACGGCTTCGCGCCGTGACGATCATCGCGGCCAGCGGCCGCCGACCAAGGGGGTTACATGAACGTACTGGTCATCAACGCCGGTAGCTCGAGCCTTAAGTACCAGCTGCTCGACACCAAGACGCGCGAGGTGTTCGCGAAGGGCAACGCCGAGCGCATCGGTATCGAGGGCTCGTTCATCGGGCACGAGGAGTATGGCAAGAAGGACAAGCTCGAGGTCGAGCTGCCCGACCACCGCACCGCCATCAAGCACATCTTCGACATCCTCGCGACGGTCGACGAGAAGCCCGAGGGCATCGGCCACCGCGTCGTCCAGGGCGGCTGGTACTTCCCCGAGTCCGCCGTGGTGACCGACGAGACGCTCGGCTGGGTGCGCGAGGTCGCGCCGCTCGCGCCCCTGCACAACTACGCCGAGGCGGACGTCATCGAGATCTGCCGCGAGATGTTCCCCGAGCTGGGCAACGTCATCGTGCCGGACACGGCGTTCCACTACAACATGCCCGAGCGCGCCTGGCGCTACGCCATCCCGCGCGACGTGGTGGATACCTACCATGTGCGCAAGTACGGCGCCCACGGCACGAGCCACCGCTATATCTGGCGCACCGTTGACGAGTTCATGGGCGGTGCCGCCCACAAGCTCGTGAGCTGCCATCTGGGCTCCGGCGCGTCGCTCTGCGCCATCGAGGACGGCGCGTGCATGGACACGACGATGGGCCTCACCCCGCTCGACGGCCTCATCATGGGCACGCGCTGCGGCACCGTCGACCCCGCGACCGTGTTCTACCTCAACCGCGTCGCCGGCATGAGCATCGACGAGATCGACACCATGATGAACAAGAAGTCCGGCCTGCTCGCCGTCTCGGGCGTGTCGAGCGACTCGCGCGACGTCTGCGCCGGCGCCGCCGAGGGCAACGAGCACTGCGCCATGGCGATCGAGATGTTCTGCTATCGCGTCGGCCAGCTCTTTGCCGAGATGGCGGCCTCTATGGGCGGCGTCGACACCATGGCGTTCACGGCGGGCATCGGCGAGAACTCCGTCGAGCTGCGCCAGGGCGTGGCGGACAAGCTCGCCTGGCTCGGCGTGAAGATCGACCCCGAGCTCAACGCCATCCGCTCGGACGATCCGCGCGTCATCTCCACGCCGGATTCCGCTGTCACCGTGCTCGTGGTGCCGACGAACGAGGAGCTCATGATCGCCCTCGACGTCGAGGCGCTGCTGGGGTAAGGCCCGTGTAGCGGCCTGCCCCCGGGTACGCCGCCTGGTCGTCTCGGAGCTTTTGCATGGAGCCCGATTCCGGTTTTCGCCGGGGTCGGGCTCTTTGCATGCCGGGCGTCCATAGCGCTCAGAGCTGCTCCCGAACCGACCCCGTGCACATTTTTAGTAGGAGGCGGGTACTTTTTTGCCATTTCGCGGGGGGGGGGATACCTCTTTGGCGCTATAATCGCCGGAGAAGTGTGCTTTTTGGCTGCTTGCGCGTAACAGCGGCTCCGACCATATCGTCTGTTTGCTTCACGCCCAAGCGGTCGCGAACGTGGTTGATTTGGAGGGCCGAAACGATGATCAAACGCAGCAGAATGTGGGGGAGGGCCCTGTTCGGGCGCGGCATGCTCTTCGCGCTCGCATGCGTCGCCTTCGTCATCGCCGGCGCGACGGCTGCGTACGCGGCATCGTATGGAACGTGGGTGGGCGATACCGCGGAGTACACCGTCCCGGGCGTCTCGCCGCGCGGCACCACCATCAACCTGTTCGACTACTGGCTCACGGGCGATTCGGCCAAGGACAATCAGAAGTGGACGAGCGATGCGGTCAAGCAGGAGCTCTCCGAAGCCGGCATCAACGCGAGTCATGTGCTCAAGTTCGGCAACCAGATGGGCGGATACGGCGGTGCTTGGAACAAGTGGACGGGTGGCTCGAACCCGAGGAGCGGCCTGGTCGAATCCACCTTGCATGACGGCTATCCGCAGGGAACGGATACCTTGAGCAACCAGTCGCTTGCCTACCTGTTCGATGGCACGGACGATACGAGCGGGACGCCGGGCAAGCGTGTGTATCGCGATGTGAACGACCTGCTTCAGGTCGACGACAACGGCTATTACTACTACAGCTCCAAGAAGAACTTCGCCCAGTACAACGCGGATACGAACGATTTCACGCTGTATGATGAGCCGGCCGTGAAGTCCAACGGCGCATCCAAGGAATTCGGCCAGTTCTTCCCGTTCGATTCGGGCTCGGAGGTGTTCACAGTCAACGATGGGGCACTCGAGCCGAGCGGCATCCTCTCCACGAGCAACGACCTGAACCACTTCTTCGGTATGTCCATGTCCACGCAGTTCGTGCAGCGCTACGGCGGCCACACCTCAGAGGACGGTACCACCAAGGTCACCTACAACTTCTCGGGTGACGATGACGTGTGGATCTACATCGACGGCGTGCTCGTGGGCGACCTCGGCGGCCTGCACGATGCCGCGTCCATCCAGATCGATTTCAGCACGGGCGATGTCGTCATCTACGAGGACGTGAATGGCGACAACGTGCTCGACGCCGGCGACAACCAGCTCAGTAGCACGACGCTCAAAGCGTGCTTCGAGAGCGCCGGGGCGAGCACCGACGCCTTCAACGAGGGCGATAGCACCTTCAAGGACGACACGTACCACACGCTCGACTTCTTCTACCTCGAGCGTGGCGCCGTCGACTCCAACATGTCGCTCCGCTACAACCTCATGAGCATCCCCGAGTCGGGCATCGTCAAGGTAGACCAGGCAGGCACCGGTCTGGAGGACATCGAGTTCACGCTGTACCCGGCGGATGCGAACTATACCTATAGCACGGACGTCGCGAACCCCGTCCATGGCACGACGACCCAAGACGGTGAGATGGTCTTCACCTACCAGAACGCCGCCGGCCAGGACGTTCCCATCGCGCTCGAGCAGCTCGGCCTGCGCAGCGCCTACTGGGTGCTCGTCGAGGACAAGGTGCCGAACGGCTACCGGGGCGGCAGCAAGATCCACCTGCGCTTCTCCACCGTCAAGAGCAACGGTTCGGGCGAGGGCGTGCTGCTCGTGAGCAACCAGTGGGAGACGGGCGCCTACTCGCAGCCCCACGTGACGGCGATTGCCGGCGCGCAGGTGACCGGCATGGACAAGCAGACGTATAAGGCTTCTGACGGCGTGATGTTCGCCGTGGTCATGCAGAAGGGCGCGGACGGTGCATGGCATCCCGTCACCGGCAACGCGTTCGACGGCTGGAACGTCGCTGCGGAGAACGAAGGCGATAAGGACGCCGTGCTCGAGGCGGCGAAGGCGGATGGCTATGTGTTCGCCCTGGGTACCGGCGGCGGCTACGAGGTCACCATCGAGAACCTCCCCGGCGATATCACGACCTACGCCCACATGATCCAGACGCAGCGGAACCTGAGCGTCGATGAGGCGGAGGCACAGGCTGCGTACACCGTCCGGTACTACTACTGCTCGGGTGCCACGTCCCTCGATGGAATCACGGATGCGAGCAACATCGTCCAGATCGACCCGAACGTGGAGGGCGACGACTTCCAGCGCATCTTCTCGGTCACGCTGAACATCCCCAACATCAAGAACGAGCTCTCGCTCGTGAAGACGGATGCCACGAGCGGGGAGCCCATGCAGGGCGTCGAGTTCAAGCTCTATGCGAACGATGGCACCGGCCAGCCTACGGGTAACGCCCTGCACACCATGACGACGGACGCTGAGGGCCGCCTGTAGGTGACCACCGACGGCGACATCCTCGCCGATGGCTCCTACGTCCTCGTCGAGACCACGCCCGAGGGCTACATCGAGCAGACGCCGCCCATCCGCATCGAGGTGGGCGACGACGGCGTGCACGTGAACGCCGGCACGGCGGACGACAACGTGACGGTGGAGACGGGCATCGGCGAGCTGGTTTACAGCATGAACGGCTTCGCGGCCAACGACCAGGTCGACCCGACCCTGCACGACGTCAAGGCGCAGCCGCAGGCGACGGAGAGCTACCCCGTTGACGCCGATTGGCAGAACATCGCCGGCGCAGCCGAGATCCACTACCACTACGACAACGCTGGGAACAACAGCCTCGATTACGTGGCGACCGACCCCGCCCATGCCTCGTATACCGCGCAGGCGGGCTGGTCGCGCCTGAACGTCCAGCAGTGTCTGAACGACCACGGCGACGACACCGGTACCAGCAACAACGACAAGAAGCAAAAGCTTGGGGACCAGAGCCTCAACGCCCTCTTCACCGGCGAGGTCACGATCCGTGTGACCAACCAGAAGAAATACGAGGACGAGCTGAGCTACAGCGCCGCGGGCGACCTGACCATTGTCAAGCACATGCGGGGCGCCGACATTAAGGACGGACAGTTTTCGTTCAAGGTGACGGCCGCGAGCGATGAGGCCGCGGCGCTCATCGGCATCGCGGACGGCCAGCGCTCGGAAGTGGTGTCGCTCAAGGGCGATACCCCGATGGGCGACGACGGCGTGGCCACGGCCGGCATGACCGTCTTCAACGACATGGCCTTCTCGAGCTACCATGACGGGAAGACGTTCACCTACACGGTGGAGGAGGTCATCCCCGAGGGTGCGGACGCCCAGAACCGCCTGGACGGCATCGTCTATGACGACACGGTGTACACCGTCGAGGTCGCGGTCGACCACGACGACGCCACGGGCAAGCTGACGGCCACCACGACGGTCATCGCCGACGGCGACGAGGGCAGCGCCCGCACCTACGTCTACGACAACACGGGCGCTGAGCATGAGGCCGCCGTGCTCGAGTTCGAGAACGCGGTGGAGGAGCAGACGCCGCCCGAGCTGCCGTCAACGGGCGGTGAGGACTTGCCACGCACGGGCGATGACATGCCCGCCGTGGTGGGAGGCAT
>CAPI01000097.1 GCA_000333815.1 [Collinsella] massiliensis | reverse complement strand
ATGCTTCCAGTCGTCGCGGTTGGCGAGCGAGGCGCTGTCCTCGAGCATGGGGATCCGCTCGCAGCATGCGGCGTAGCGCGCGAGCAGCTCCTCCGGGAGCCCCGCGCTCTCCTTGCCGAGGACGATGAAATCGCCGTCCCGGTAGTGTGCCTCGGTGTAGAGGCGGCGCGCCTTCTTGGTGAGGAGGTGCAGGCGCGGCTCGGGCGCGGTGGGGGAGAGCCCGTTCGCGGCGAGGAAGCCGTTCCAGTCCTCGTAGAGGCGCACGTCGAGGTTCGGCCAGTAGCCGAGCCCCGCCCGCGCGAGCGCCCGGTCGTCGAGCGAGAAGCCCAAAGGGCGGATGAGGTGCAGCCGCGTGCCGGTGACCACGCAGGTGCGGCCGATGTTCCCGGTGTTCGCCGGGATCTCCGGTTCCAAGAGGACGAGGTTCAGCATGCGCGGCTCCCGATTCGCTACCGACGTCGTTGCAAGGTCGATGGTAAGGGTACCATTCGGGCCCCGCGCGGGCGGACGCGCGTCTCGCGGCGATGCTCGAGCCCCGATACTGAGTGGAAATCGCGGCCGGCCGGGTAGCCAGGCAGATTTGGCAACGAAACCCCAGGATTTCCTCGGCTGAAACCGCTGGCTACTTTGCCCTCGGGAATTCCCACACAGTATCGGGGCTCGAACGCGCGGCAGAGCCCGTTCCCGTTAGTTCACGCTCGCCTCGAAGGCAGACTCGACCACGGCGAGCCGCTCCTCGACGTCTTCCTCCGAGCAGTCGAGGGCCACGGCGAGCTCCTCCACCGAGCGGCGGTGCGCCTCCTTGAGCACGCGCGTGTAGTAGCTGCTCGGCTTCTTGGCGTGCCGCTCGGCGTCGCGGATGCGGTAGCGCATGGTCTTGGCGACCCGCACCGTTGCCGGCGCGCCCTCCTTGATGAGCTTCTTGAAGTAGGACTCCTCGAGCGAGCTGTTGCGCTCGGTGAACGTGTCGCATTCGATGGCGTCGTAGTGCTCGATGAGGTCTTCGGCCTCCTCGCGCGAGACGGTGGGGTGCAGGCGGTCGGATTGCGCGAGCGGGTACTGCATGCGCGTCTTGGCATGCCCCTGCTTGCACTCCAAGATGATCATGGGCGTGGGTGCGTCCTCGTCGATGCCGGTTACGGTGCAGACGCCCTGACCGGGGTGGATGACGTGCTCTCCGATGCTAAACATGCTTCCTCCGTCTCATAAGCTGGCCATTTATCTACATTACCACGTTTACGTGGGCATATGATGAAAAAGCCCATATCAAGACCATAATTTGGGACGTCTTGGGACATTTCGCGCGCCGATGCGCGGCGATGTAAAAATACCCCTGGGGTAATTTGACATGGGGTGCCGCGCGCGGCCGATGACATGCTGCTTTTTTGCCCATTATGAGCTGCGGTGTGCTAAAGTATGCCCCATGTATGCGCTGGGGCCGGGTATGGCTCCGGCAGTAGCAAAAGCAAGGAGGAACGTTCATGCCCGAGAAGATCGAAGAGCTGGTCCGCGCCGCGCTCGCTGCCGCCCAGGAGGCCGGCGACCTGCCCGCATTCGAGCTGGAGGATTGCGGCGTCGAGCGACCGGCCGATACCTCTCATGGCGAGTGGACGTCCACCATGGCGCTCAAGTCCGCCAAGCTCGCCCACCAGGCGCCGCGCGCGATCGCCGAGGCCGTCGTGAAGCACCTGCCCGAGAGCGACGTCGTCGAGCGCGTCGAGATCGCGGGCCCCGGCTTCATCAACTTCTACCTGTCCACCGCGGCGAAGAACGCCGTGTTCGCCGAGGCGCGCGAGCAGGGGATGGACTTCGCCCGCTCCAACGTGGGCGGCGGCGTGAAGACCCAGGTCGAGTTCGTGTCCGCCAACCCCGTGGGCCCCATGCACGTGGGCCATGGCCGCTGGGCGGCGCTCGGCGACTCCATGTGCCGCGTCATGGAGCACGCCGGCTATGACATCGAGCGCGAGTTTTGGATCAACGACTACGGCAACCAGATGAACACGTTCGGCAACTCCATCTCGAAGCGCTACATGCAGCTCGCCGACATCATCGAGAAGCAGGGCGTGGACATCGATACCGCCCGCGACCTTTTGGCCAAGGACCGCGATAACTACGTGCAGGACGAGCTGGACGAGCATCCCGACAGCCACCCCTACATGGACGAGTTCACGGCCGACCTGGGCAAGGACTCCTACGGCGGCACCTACATCATCGACGAGGCCGCGGCCTTCTGGAAGAGCGACGGCGACAAGTGGGTGAACGCCGACCCCGAGGAGCGCATGCTCAGCTTCCGCGAGCGCGGCTACCAGAAGATGCTCAAGGACATGAAGGACACCTGCCACGACGTGCGCTGCGACTTCGACGTGTGGATGAGCGAGCGCACCATGTACCAGAAGGACTGGACGGGCACCTCGCCGGTGGAGCGCGCCTACAAGAAGCTCGACGACATGGGCTACCTCTACCGCACCGATGACGGCGCGCTCTGGTTCAAGTCCACGGAGTTCGGCGACGACAAGGACCGCGTCATCCAGAAGTCCAACGGCGACTACACCTACTTCTCGAGCGACATCGCCTACCACTGGAACAAGTTCCAGCGCGTCGACCTCGTGCTCGACATCTGGGGCGCCGACCACCACGGCTACATCGCCCGCGTGAAGGCCGTCTGCGACGCCCTGGGCTACCCCGGGCAGTTCGAGGTGCCGCTCGGCCAGTTCGTGAACCTGCTGCGCAACGGCAAGCCGGTCCGCATGTCCAAGCGCAAGGGCACGATGATCACGTTCCGCGAGCTCATCGACGAGGTGGGCGCCGACGCGACCCGCTACACGCTCGTGAGCCGCTCCTCCAACCAGACCATCGACTTCGACATCGAGAAGGTCAAGGAGAAGACGGCCGACAACCCCGTGTTCTACGTGCAGTACGCGCACGCGCGCATCTGCTCCATCCTGCGCAAGGCCGCCGGCGTCACGCCCGAGCAGGCCGACCTTATGGGCATGGAGAACGTCGCGGTGAAGGCCATCTACGGCGACGTGGACTACTCGCTGCTCACCGACCCCACCGAGCTCGCGCTCTCCCGCAAGCTCTCCGAGCTGCAGGACCTTATCGCCGGCGCCGCCCGCGACCGCGCCCCGTTCCGCATCACGCACTACGTGGAGGAGCTCGCCTCCGCGTTCCATAGCTTCTACGCCGCCTGCCAGGTGCTGCCGAGCGAGGGTCATCCGGTCGACCCGGCGCTCGTCCGCGCGCGCCTCGGCGCCTGCGACGCCGTGCGCTCGGTGATCGCGCTGTGCCTGTCGCTCATCGGCGTGTCCGCGCCGACGCAGATGTAAGGGGCGAGCCGGTCTCAAGCCTTCGGGGGCACCTCGGGGATTCTCCGCGCAATGGGTATGGGCAACGCGCCCGGGAACCGTTGGGGGAAGCCCTCGGGGTGCCCCTTTTGCTCGGTCGGCTCCGTAACAAATCCACCGCGATGAAGGCTCGCGGGCGCCGCGTCGCACGATTTGTGGGAAAATGGCACGTGGCTGATTCGATGGCGCCGCCCGCCGGCGCGGCGCTGTGCTCACAACGCAAGGAGATGCAATGTCCACCTATGTTCTGACCTGCGAGTCTACCGCAGACTATCCGAAATCGTTCTTCGATGCGCGCGACATCCGCGTCGTGTGCTTCCACTATGAGCTCGATGGCGTCGTGCACGAGGACGACCTCTACCAGTCCGTCTCGCCCGAGGAGTTCTTCGGCGCGCTCAAGGCGGGGTCGATGTCGAAGACCTCGCAGGTGAGCGTCGGCGAATACACGGAGTTCTGGGAGCCGGAGCTCGCGGCGGGGCATGACGTGCTGCACCTCACGCTCTCGAGCGGCATCTCGGGCACGTATAACTCCGCGGTCATCGCCGCGCAGGGCCTCAAGGAGAAGTACCCCGAGCGCACGGTGCGCGTCGTCGACTCGCTCGCCGCCTCGTCGGGCTATGGCCTGCTCATGGACTACCTCGCCGACCTGCGCGACGGCGGCGCGTCCTTCGAGGAGGCGTGCGCCTGGGCGGAGGACAACAAGCTCAACATGAACCACTGGTTCTTCGTCTCCGACCTCGACTGCCTGAAGCGCGGCGGCCGCGTCTCCGCCACGAGCGCGCTCATCGCCACCGCGCTCAAGATCTGCCCGGTCATGAACGTCGATTACGAGGGCAAGCTCATCCCGCGCGAGAAGATCCGCACGAAGAAGAAGGCCATCGTCGAGCTCGTGAACCGCATGATGGAGCACGTCGACGGTGGCGCGGGCTACACGGGCAAGTGCAGCATCTCGCAGTCCGCCTGCCGCGAGGACGCCGAGGAGGTGGCGCGCCTCATCGGGGAGCGCATCCCGGCGCTCAAGGGCAAGGTCGTCATCAACGACATCGGCACGGTCATCGGTTCGCACACCGGTCCGGGGACCGTCGCCCTCTTCTTCATGGGCGACAAGCGCGTGGACTAGGGGATGCGCGGCGGGTCGTGTTCCATCCGTTCTGTGGGGCGCTGCTCGCGTTCGCAGCCGCACCGCGTTTCTGATACGCTGTCATTACGAAGCCCGCGCGTTTGGAAGGTCGATGCCTCATGGGTGCAGCAGATGTCCTGCAGCCGTTTCTCATCATTCTCGGCGTGATCGCCGCGGTCGCCGCGGTGTACTTCATCGTGACCGCCATCAAGGGCCGCGCGTCGCGCTCCAAGCGCGGCGGCGGCAAGCATAGCGCGCGCTAAGCGCGGGTCGCGCACGGTACCTGAGCCGGCGCGGCATCCGAAGCCCTTGACGGGGCGGTCGGGTGCCGCGCCGGCTTCTTTGCTTCGACCGCTCAGCGCGCCTTGCGCACGGCGGCAAGGTAGAAGCCCTCGAAGCGCTGCGTGGGCGCGACGACGAGGGTGCCCGGGAGGGTCGTGGGAACCGTCGGGATCGCGCCCGCCTCGACGGCGTCCACGACGGCCTGCGCGGTCGGGGGCAGAGGGGCTGCGCCGTCGTCCTCGTCCGCGGCAGCGCGATCGGTGAGGGGGATGAGCTCGCACGCGCGGTGCCGTTTGAGCGCGGCGCGCACCTGTTCCTCGTTTTCCTGCGGCAGGATCGAGCAGGTCGAGTAGACGAGGGTGCCGCCGGGTTTCAGCACGGTGAGCGCGCGGTCAAGGAGGGCGCGCTGCGAGCGCGTCACCTTCGCGAGGAGCGCGGGCGTCATGCGCTTCGCTGCCCGCTCGTCGCCGGCGCGGAGGGTTCCCGTGCCCGTGCAGGGCGCGTCGAGCAGGATCTGGTCGAACGAGAAGAACTCGTCAAGCCGGCGCGCGTCCACGCGCATGATGTTCACGTTGCGGGCGCCGAGCTTCTCGAGGTTGTAGGCGAGCTTCTCAGCGCGCGGCGCATGGAGCTCGCAGGCGGTGAGATGTGCCCTGCCGCCGGCAAGGGCGGCCATTTGCGAGGTCTTCCCGCCGGGGGCCGCGCACATGTCGAGCACGTCGGCGCCCGGGCGCGGGGCGAGCACGAGCGGCGGCAGCATCGAGGAGAGACTCTGCAGGTAGACGCCGCCCGTCTGGTAGATGGGAAGCTCCCAGACCGCGCGCTCGCGCACGCCGTCGCCGAGCACGAAGGCGTCCTCGTACCAGGGGACGCGCTCGAAGGAGATGCCGGCGCGGGCGAGCGCGTCGGCGACCTCAGCAGCCGTCGCGACGAGGGTGTTCGCGCGGAGCGTCACCGGGCGCGCGGCAGCCTCCGCGTAGCCTGCCCGGATGGCCTCGGTGCCCGCGGCGTCACCGGATGCGCCGCGCGCGGCGAGCGCATCCTCGATGAGGGAGGGAAGCGATGCGGTCTCGGCCATGCGGCAGCCTTTCTCCAAAGGGACGTTAGAACACCACGCCGAGCACCACGAGCGCGACGCAGATGACGAGGGCGGCGAAATCGATGCCGCGCAGCGGGTAGCGCTTGAAGGCGGAGGCGCGCGTGCGCAGGTAGAAGCCGCGCTCCTCGGCGGCGAGCGCGGTCGCGTCGGTCTTGCCTACGCTCGAGATGAGCAGCGGCACGCAGAGCGGCAGCATGAGGCGGATCTTCTTCAGGGGGTTCGGCGTGTCGTACTCCACGCCGCGCGCCGTCTGCGCCTCCATGATGGCGTTCATCTCCTGGCTGAACACCGGCACGAAGCGCAGGGCGGTCGTGAACGTGAACGCGTACTTGTAGGGCACGTGGAGAACCTCGACGCAGGCGTTCGCGAGGTCGGTGAGCTGGGTGGTCACGAGCGCCGGGATGAGCGGCAGCGCCAGGCACAGCAAGCGCAGGCAGACCATGCCGCCCAGCTCGATGCCGCGGTCGGTCATGAAGAGGAACACGGTGCGCCCCTCGCGCATGAGGATCGTCTGCATGAGGAACATGATGACCGCGAGCGGGATGAGCAGCTTGAGGAACGATCCCACCTGCCGCATGACGTGCACGGCGGCGCTCACGGCAAGGGTGAGCGCGAGCAGGGCGATGAGCAGGATGGGCGAATCGGCGAGCAGCGAGGCCGCGATCACGCCCGCGGCGAGCGCGATCTTGGTCACGGGGTTCAGCCGGTGCAGGACCGTGTCGCCCGGCACGTAATCGATGATGCTAACCACGGTTGACCAGCTCCTTCACGCACGCAACCACTTCCGAGACCTCATGCAGCCCGGCAAAGGCGGGCGAGACCGTCCGCTCGAGCGCGTGCGCGAGCTCGATGACCTGCGGCGGCTCGATGCGCGCCGCGCGCATGAGCGCCTCGTCGGCGAACAGCGCGCTCGCCGGCCCGACGGACAGGATCTCGCCGTCCGCCATGACCGCGATGCGCTCCGCGAAATCCGAGACGACCTCCATGTCGTGGCAGACCATGAGGACGGCGCTCCCCGCGCGCGCCATGTCGCGCACCGTCTCCATCACCGTCATGCACTCGCGGTAATCGAGGCCGCTCGTGGGCTCATCGAGGATGATGAGCTCGGGCTCGAGCACCACGACCGAGGCGAGGGCGACCATCTGGCGCTGCCCGCGCGAGAGCGAGAACGGCGCCTCGCCGGCGGGCAGCCCGAATCGCTCGATAACGGGGAGGGCGCGCCGGCGCGCCTCGGCGGCCTCGACGCCCGCGAGCTCCAGGCCGAAGGCGACCTCGTCGAGAACGGTGTCGCGGCAGATCTGGTGGTCGGGGTTCTGGAAGAGGGTGGCGGCATGGCGCGCGATCTGGCTCACGCGCACGGCTCGCGTATCGAGGCCGGCAACCGTGACGCTGCCGGATGCGGGCTTGAGGAGGCCGTTGACGAGCTTGGTGAGCGTCGTCTTGCCGGCGCCGTTCTGCCCCACGATCCCGACGAGCTCGCCGGGATACACGGTGAGCGAGAGGTTCCGCACCGAGCCGCCCCCGCCCGGGTAGGCGAAGGAGACGTCGTGCAGCGCCAGGATGGGCTCGCCGGCAGGCTGCCCGGGCGCGCCGGCAT
>CAPI01000098.1 GCA_000333815.1 [Collinsella] massiliensis | reverse complement strand
CGGCGCGGGCGCGGGCCTGCGCCTCGCGCGGGCGGCCCTGCATTTCTGGGAGGAGCCGCCCATCTCGGGCGAGGCCGGGTCGGGCACCATCTTCTTCAGCGGTTGCCCCCTCAAGTGCGTCTACTGCCAGAACCACGAGATCTCGACCGGCAACTTCGGCATCGAGGTGCCGCCCGAGCGCCTTGCGCAGATCATGCTCGAGCTGCAGGACCAGGGCGCGCTCAACATCAACCTCGTCACCGCGACGCATTACGCGCACCTGCTGCCCCGGGCGCTCGACGAGGCGCGCTCGCGCGGCCTTGCCATCCCCATCGTCTACAACACGAGCGGCTACGAGCGCGTCGAGGCCGTCCGCGCGCTCGGCGACATCGTGGACATCTGGCTCACCGATTTCAAGTACACCGATGCGTGCCTGGGGCGCGCGCTCTCGCACGTGCCGGACTACCCCGAGGTCGCTGGGGCGGCGCTCGCCGAGATGTGCCGGCAGCTCGAGCGTCGCGGCGGTGCGGCCGAGCGCGCGGACGGCACCTGGACGCGCGGGATCATCGTGCGCCACCTCGTGCTGCCGGGGCACGCGGACGACTCGTGCCGGGTGCTCGACACCATCTGGCGCATCGCGGGCGACGTGCCCATCTCGGTCATGAACCAGTACACGCCCAACGCCGCGATGCGCGCGGCGGGCGGGGAACTCGCGCGCGCCGTGACGGACGAGGAGTACGAGCGGGTGCTCGACCACGCCGACGACCTGGGGTTCACGCAGATGTTCTGGCAGGAGGGCGGCGCCGTGGACGAGAGCTTCACACCCGCCTTCGACACCACGGGCGTGCTCGCGCCGGCGGGCGCCTCCGATTCGGCCGCCGGCTGAGCGCGCCTCGCGCAGCTCGATGCGGTTGCGTGCGCATCTTGCGGCGCACCTTCTGTTTCGGCGCCCGTCGCGCTCGCCCCTCCGCGCGGATTGCGGGTATACTGCTACGCAGCAACGGTGTAGAAAGGTTCGCGCATGGCAGACCAGCAAGATACCCCCTTGTCCGACGACGAGCGCGCCGAGCTCGAGGCGCTGCGCGCCGAGAAGGCCCGCCGCGAGCGCGCCGAGCTCGAGGCGCTGCGCGCGGAACAGGAGGCGGTGCGCGCTTCGAAGCCCGCCGCGGCTCCGACGCCGCAGGCCGCGCCCAAGGCCGTCCCGCAGCAGCCGTCCGCGCCGGCCGCATCGCGCCCCGAGCCCGCCAAGCAGCCCGAGCCCGCCAAGCCCGAGACCTTCGGCCAGCGCATGGTGCTCTCGCAGGGCGAGGACGATGACGGCATCCCCGCGATGCCCCCGGCGCAGAAGATCCTCATCGCGCTCTGCCTTATCGCCGCGCTCGCGGCGGGGGCCTACGTCGTGCTCAACAACCTCGGCATGCTCTAGGGCATGGCCGCCGCGCGCGGACGCTGGAGGCGGCAGGCGCCGCGCCACGCGCCCGCGCATCGCAGACTATCTGAGAGGAAGTCGATCGCCATGGCACTAACCGACCCGTCCCGTCCCACAGACGTCGCGCTGCTCACCGACCTCTACGAGCTCACGATGGCGCAGGGCCTCTGGGAGCACGGCAAGCTCGAGGAGCGCGACTGCTTCACGGCGTTCTACCGCGACCATCCCTTCGGCAGCGCCTACGCCGTGATGTGCGGCACCGCCGAGCTCGCCGACCTCGTGGAGAACACGCGCTTCACCTCCGAGGACATCGACTACCTCGCATCCCTCAAGGCGCCGGCGGGCGGCGCGCTCTTCAAGCCCGGGTTCCTCGAGTACCTGCGCGACTTTCGCATGCATGTGGACATCGACGCCGTGCCCGAGGGCGAGCTCGTCTTCGCGCGCGAGCCCATGGTGCGCGTGATGGGCCCCGCCCTCGAGTGCCAGATGCTCGAGACGGCGCTGCTCAACGCCATCAACTTCCAGACGCTCGTCGCCACGAAGACGGCGCGCGTGGTGGGCGCCGCGAAGGGCCGCCCGGTGGCGGAGTTTGGCCTGCGCCGCGCCCAGGGGCCTGACGGCGGCATGGCCGTGGCGCGCGCGAGCTACGTGTCGGGCTGCGCCTCGACCTCGAACGTGCTCGCCGGGCGCAAGTACGGCATCCCCGTCTCCGGCACGCACGCGCATAGCTGGGTCATGAGCTTCGAGACGGAGCTCGAGGCGTTCCGCGCCTTCGCCGCCACGAGCCCCAACAACTGTACGCTGCTCATCGACACCTACGACGTGCGCGAGGGCGTGGAGAACGCCATCACGGTCGCGCACGAGATGGAGGCGCGCGGCGAGCGGCTCGCGGGCATCCGCATCGATTCCGGCGACCTCGCGCGGCTCTCGAAGTACGTGCGCGGCCGCTTCGACGAGGAGGGGCTCGAGTACGTGAAGATCGTGGTCTCGAACGACCTCGACGAGTACACCATC
Source organism: [Collinsella] massiliensis (assembly GCA_000333815.1). GTDB lineage: Bacteria > Actinomycetota > Coriobacteriia > Coriobacteriales > Coriobacteriaceae > Enorma. The sequence continues at coordinate 4,293 of CAPI01000098.1, read as the reverse complement.
CAGAGCCTGCTCGACCAGGGCGCGCCCATCGACTCCTTCGGCGTGGGCACCAAGCTCGCGACCTGCTACGACCAGCCCGCGCTCGGCGGCGTCTACAAGCTCGCGGCGCGCCGCGACCCCGGTGACGCGGCGTGGACGCCCGTGATGAAGCTCTCCGAGCAGCCCTACAAGCGCACCATCCCCGGCGTGCAGCAGGTGCGCCGTTACTTCGACGACGCGGGCAGCCCCGTGTGCGACGTGATCTACGACGAGGCGTACCTCGAGGGCGAGGGGGACACGCGCGGGACGACGCTCGTCGCCGTGAACGACGCGGCGCTCGTGACGAGCGTGGCCGGCATGGAGTACCGCGAGCTCCTCGAGCCCGTGGTGCGCGATGGCCGCGCCGTGGCGCCGCGCGAGCCGCTCACGGCCGCACGCGAGCGCTGCGCCTCGGCACTCGCGGCGCTCGACCCGGAGTACAAGCGCTTCCTGTACCCGCAGTCCTACATCGTGGGCATGGAGGCGGGTCTGGCACGCGTCCGCGACGAGCTCGTGCGCGAGCGTATGAACGCCGCCGCGTCGCCCATGCCCTGGAAGGCGCCGAAGTAGCGCCCCAACGCGTCGCCGCGTTCCCGTTTTGCGCGAAACGAGCGGTTTTTGAGGGGGTGCCCGAGTAGCCGGCGAGAGGGCAACCCAGCTACCTGCACTTTTGCTGACGCGTACCCCCGTGCTACTTCCGGGGGTGCCCATAAACCGTTCGTTTCGACGATTTTGGTCTCAGCGGCCCCTGCAATCACCCCGCGAGCGCGTCCCGCGGGCGCCCGCCGCGCCCTGTTCTGCACCGATGTACCGAAGGAGTTTCCCGTGAAGACGATGGTAGTGAAGATCGGCTCGAGCACCATCGCGCGCCCCGGCGCCGGCGTGCGCCGCCCCTTCCTCGCCGACCTCGCGCGCCAGGCCGCGGAGCTGCGCGATATGGGGTGGGGGCTCGTCGTGGTGAGCTCCGGCGCCATCGCCTGCGGCGCCCCGGCGCTCGGCTTCGAGCAGCGGCCGACCGACATGCCGAGCCTGCAGGCATGCGCCTCGGTGGGACAGTGCGAGCTCTCCGCCGCCTATGATGAGGAATTCCGCCGCCGCGGCCTCATCACCTCGCTCGTGCTCCTCACACGCAGCGACACCGCGAGCCGCTCGTCGTACCTGCATGCGCGCGACGCGCTCCGGCGCCTCATCGAGCTCGGCGTGGTGCCCGTGGTGAACGAGAACGACACGGTCGCGGTCGACGAGATCCGCTTCGGCGACAACGACACCCTCGCCGCCCTCGTGAGCTGCCTCGTGAGCGCGGACCTGTGCGTCACGCTCTCCGATATCGACGGCCTCTACACGGCGAACCCCTCGGTCGATCCCACGGCGCGCTTCATCCCGGAGGTCGACCGCATCGATGCGGAGATCCTCGCCGCGGGCGGGGATTCCTCGAGTTCCGTGGGCACGGGCGGCATGATCACCAAGCTCCGTGCCTCGCGCATCCTCATGACGGCGGGCATCCCGAGCGTCATCGCGAGCGGCGAGGCGCCGGACGTGCTCGTCTCGCTTGCGCGCGGCGAGGCGGTGGGCACGCGGTTCCTGCCTGCGCGCGAGCCGGCGGACATCACGCCCCGCAAGCTCTGGATCGCGCTCGGCGACGCCGTGCACGGCGCGCTGACGATCGACGCGGGCGCGGCGCGGGCGCTCGTGGAGGGCGGTTCGTCGCTTTTGCCCGTGGGCATCACGGGCGTCGAGGGGAGCTTCCGCGCGGGCGACGTGCTCGACGTGCACGATGAGAGCGGGTTCACCATCGCGCGCGGCATCGCCGAGGCGGATTCCGACGAGCTCGAGCTCGCGCGCGGCCGCCGCCAGGAAGAGCTCGCCGGCAACCACCTGCTGCGTGCCCTGTCCGAGCGGCCCGCCATCCACCGCGACAACATGATCGTGTTCGCGTAGGCGGCGACGCGCGGCCGTCTGCGGCGTTTCGGCGCCCGCGCGCGTACCGGCCCGCCGCGGATTCAGGTACCATAGGGAGACGATTTCGAACGCGGGGGAGGAACCGATGCGAGAGAGCCAGACCGTCCAGCAGTATGTGATCGAGCTTGCGCGCGCGGCGAAGGCGGCATCCGTCCCCCTCGGGCGCGCGAGCAACGCGGAGCGCCAGGCGGCGGTGCGCGCCATGGCCGACGCCCTGCGCGCCGCCGCGCCCCAGATCCTCGCGGCGAACGCCGAGGACATGCGCGCCGCGGAGGCGGCCGGCACGAGCGAGGGGCTCCTCGACAGGCTCCTGCTCACCCCGGAGCGCATCGAGGGCATGGCAGCCGGCCTCGATCGCCTCGCCGAGCTGCCCGACCCGGTGGGGCGCGTGCTCGAGCACCGCACCATCGACTGCGGCCTCGACCTCACGCGCGTCTCGGTCCCGCTCGGGCTCGTCGCCATGGTCTACGAGGCGCGGCCGAACGTGACGGCCGACGCCGCGGGCATCTGCGTCCGCACGGGCAACGCCTGCATCCTGCGCGGCGGGTCGCTCGCGCTGAACTCGTGCGCGGCAATCGCCCGCGTGCTCGCCGACGCGGTGGCATCGTGCGGCTTCCCGCGCGAGGCGGTCGCCTTCATCGAGACGGCCGACCGCGCCGCCACCGCCGCCCTCATGGGGCTGCGCGGCACGGTCGACGTGCTCATCCCGCGCGGCGGCGCCGGCCTCATCGAGCGCTGCGTGCGCGAGGCCACCGTGCCCGTCATCGAGACCGGCACCGGCAACTGCCACGTCTATGTGCACGAGACCGCTGATTTCGCCCAGGCGCGCGCCATCGTCATGAACGCCAAGACCCAGCGCGTGGGCGTGTGCAACGCTTGCGAGTCACTGCTCGTGGATCGCGCGATCGCCGCGTCGTTCCTTCCCGACATGCTCACCGAGCTCGACCTGGCGGGCGTGACCGTGCACGGCGACGACGAGACGCGCCAGTACGCGGACATCATCAACTTCGTCGACGCGACCGAGGACGACTGGGGGCGCGAGTACCTCTCGATGGACATCTCCGTCAAGGTGGTGGACGGCCTCGACGAGGCGATCGCGCACATCAACCGGTACGGCACGCATCACTCCGAGGCGATTATCGCGCGCGACGAGGCCGCGTGCGAGCGCTTCCTCGCCGAGGTCGATGCCGCGGCCGTCTACGCCAACGCGAGCACCCGATTCACGGACGGCGGGGAGTTCGGCCTGGGGGCGGAGATCGGCATCTCCACGCAGAAGCTCCATGCGCGCGGCCCCTTCGCCGCCGAGGCGCTCACCACCTACAAGTACGAGATCCGCGGCACCGGCCAGGTGCGCCCCTAGCCCGCACGGGCGCGGCTCGTTCAGATCGCAACCGGTGCCGTCGGCAGGCAAGCGCGCCGACGGCACCGGTTTGGTTTTACGCCTCCGGCTCGTCCTTCCCGAAGGTGTCGCGGTCGGGGGCGAAGCTCTGCATGGCCTCGATGGTGCGGGCGAAGAGCTCGTCCAGGTCCCAGCCGAGCATCTCGGCGCCCGAGCGGATCACGTCGCGGTTCACGCCGGCGGCGAAGCGCTTGTCCTTGAACTTCTTCTTGAGCGACTTCACGTTGAAATCCATGACGCTCTTGCTCGGGCGCATCACGATCGCCGCGCCGATGAGTCCGGTGAGCTCCTCGCTGGCGAAGAGGACCTTCTCCATCTGGAGCTCGGGGCGCGGGAGCGCGGTGTTGAAGTCGCTCGTATGCGTCTGGATGGCGTGGATGAGCTCCGGCGAGCCGCCCGCCGCCTCGATGTCCTTCGCGGCGTAGATGGTGTGGTTCATGGGGTCGTCCGCGTGCTCCTCCCAGTCGAGGTCGTGCAGGAGCCCCACGATGCCCCAGAACTCCTCGTTCTCGGGGTCGAATTCACGGGCGAAGTAGCGCATGGTCTGCTCGACCGTCTCGCCGTGCTCGATGTGGAATGGGTCCTTGTTGTGCTCGCACAGAAGCGCGAACGCCTCGTCGCGCGTGAGCCCCGCGGAAAGCTGCTCTGCCATGGCATGTCCCTTCATGCGTCGGTCCGTACGTGCCACAGTATACCCGCGCCGCGTGCCCGCGCGCACTACCCGGTGAAGCCCGTTTGCCGGAGCGCCTCGTAGAGCGCCACCGCCGCGGCGTTCGAGAGGTTGAGCGCGCTGATGCGGTAGTCGTTCGGGTCGATGAAGTTCCCGCAGATGTCTCGGGCGCGGAGCGCCGCGTGCTCGGTGTCCTCGCCTGCCGGATGCTTCCAGTCGTCGCGGTTGGCGAGCGAGGCGCTGTCCT
>CAPI01000099.1 GCA_000333815.1 [Collinsella] massiliensis | reverse complement strand
GAGCCATGCCCACGAGGGCACGGGCGCGTACGGGGCGGGCCACGCGCGCGGTTGCGCGTGCGGGCACGGGCACGACCACGGCCACAGCCATGGCCACGGCGGCGTCGCCTCCATCGTGCGCAGCGCGCTCTCGCACACCATCCAGGTGACGGCGTTCATCTTCGTGACCACCCTCATTCTGGTGGTCGTGCTCGAGACGGTCGGGGAGGACGCGCTCGCGACGCTGCTCTCCGCCAACAAGGGGCTCGCGGTCTTCGCCGCGGCGCTCGTGGGGCTCGTCCCCAACTGCGCGGCGAGCGTGGTCGTCACCCAGCTCTACCTCGAGGGCGTGCTCGGCTTCGGCCCGCTCATGGCCGGCACGCTCGTGGCGGCGGGCGTGGGCTTCCTCGTGCTGTTCCGCGCCAACCGCAACGTCCGCGAGAACCTGGTGATCCTCGCTGTGCTGTTCGCAGCGGGCGTGCTGTGGGGGCTCTTCTTCTCGATCGTATAGCGCGGCCGTGACGGGCGAGCTACTCGCCGCGGCAAGGGTTCGCCGCCCGTCGCGCCGCGCGCTCAAGCTTTCGCGATGCGGTGGATGAAGAGGCCGCTTCTGAGTTTCGGCTCGAACCAGGTGGATTTCGGCGGCATGAGCAGGCCGGCGTCGGCGACAGCGAGCAGCTGGTCGATGCCGGTCGCGTGGAGCGAGAACGCCGCGCCCCCGGTGCCGGCGCGCTCCTCGAGCTCGCGCGTGCCGCGGATGCCGCCCACGAACGAGATGCGCGGGTCTTCGCGCACATCGCCGATGCCGAGGATCGGCGCGAGCACGTGCTCCTGCAGTACGCTCGCATCGAGCCGGCTCACGGCGTCGCCTGCGGCGACCTGCGCGGCGAGCTTATCGCCGAGGCCGAGCTTCCACCAGGTCCCTTCGGCATACATGCCGAACGTCCCGGGCGCCTCGGGGGTCACGGGCGCGTCCGCGCGCTCGACGGTGAACCCCGCCTCCGCGATGCGCGCCGCGAGCTCCGCGCCCGTCATGTCGCGGCGGTCGGATACCACGCGGTTGTACGGCAGGATGGTGAGCTCGCTCGCCGGGAAGAGCACGGAGAGGAAGAAGTTGAACGGCTCGGTGCCGGTGTAGGTGCCCGCGGCCCTCGCCTCGTCGCGGAGCTCCTGCGCCACGCGCACCGCGGAGGCGGCGCGATGGTGGCCGTCGGCGATATAGGCGCAGGGGATGCGCTCGAACATGGCGTGGATGGCCTCGACGGCCTCCGGGCGCGCGACCTCCCAGACGGTCTGGCGCACGCCGTCCCCGTCGGCGAAGCTGTAGAGCGGCGAGCCCTCCTTCGCCGCGGCGATGATGATGCCGAGCACCGGCTCGTCGCGATAGGTGAGGAAGATGGGGCCGGTCTGGCAGCCGAGCGCGCGGATGTGCTCGATGCGGTCGCGCTCCTTCTCCTGCCGCGTGAGCTCGTGGCGCTTGATGGTGCCGTCCTCGTACTCGTCGATGGCGCACACGCCTACGAGCCCCGTCTGCACATGACCCTGCCAGGCGAGCTCGTAGATGTAATAGGCGCGCGTGCGGTCCTCGATGTAGGTGCCGTCCTCGATGTGCTCCCGTAAGAGCTCGGCCGCGCGGGCGTAGACCTCGGGCGCGTACATGTCCTGCTCGGGCGGGAACTGGGTCTCCGGCCGGTCGATGGCGAGGAAGGAGCGCGGGTGCCCCGCGACGTACGCGGCCGCCTCCGTGCGGTCGAAGACGTCGTAGGGAAGCGCCGCGACCTCCGCCGCGCGCTCCGGGACCGGTCGTATGCAGGGGAAGGGAAGAACGCGCATGGGGGCTCCTTATCGTGGCTGGCAAGCTGCCGCTCGTGTATCGCCCTATTGCTGCATGGTCTCGCCCGAAAGGGAAACGCCGCGCATGCCGCAGCGGCACGACACCCTGCGACAGCCTTATTTGATCACGCGGACGCGGTACATCGAGGGGATGCGCTTGAGCGCCTCGATCGTGTCTTCTCCCAGGTGCTCGTCGGTGTCGAACATGGTGTAGGCGTGCTCGCCGGCGCTTTCGTTCACCATGCGCTGGACGTTGGCGTTGTCGTCGGCGAGGATGCGCGTGATCTGGCCGATCATGTTCGGCACGTTCGCGTGCAGGCACGCGATGCGGCTTGCGGCGCGCGCCTTGCCCATCGAGCAGCTCGGGTAGTTCACGGAATGCGCGATGTTGCCGTTCTCCAGGTAGTCCTTGAGCTCGGAGATGGCCATGTCGGCGCAGTTGGCCTCGGCCTCCTCCGTGCCCGCGCCGGAATGCGTGGTCACGAACGTGTTCGGCATGAGCACCGTCTTGGGCGTGGCGAAGTCGGTGGCGAACCACGAGAGGCGTCCCGCGTGCAGCGCGGCGTCGACGGCGTCCTCGTCCACGATGGACTCGCGGGCGAAGTTGATGAGCACGGCGCCGGGGGCGAGGAGCGCGAGCTGCTCGTCGCCGATCATGTGGAAGGTGTCGGCCTTCGCGGGCACGTGGAGCGTGAGGTAGTCGCAGCCGCGGCAGAGGTCCTCGAGCGTGCCCACGCGCTGGACGTCGCGGCTGAGCTCCCAGGCGTGCTCCACGGAGATGAACGGGTCGTAGCCGTACACGTCCATGCCCAGGTAGACGCAGGCGTTGGCGACCTTCGACCCCACGTTGCCCAAACCGATCACGCCCACGCGCTTGCCGCGCAGCTCATGGCCCACGAAGGCCTTCTTCACGCCCTCCGCGTGCGTGAAGATGTCGGGATCGGCGGCGTTCTCGCGCACCCACTCCATCGACTGCACCACGCCGCGGCTCGCGAGCACCATCATGCAGAGCACCATCTCCTTGACGGCGTTCGCGTTCGCGCCGGGGGAGTTGAACACCACCACGCCGCGCTTGGCGTACTCCTCGACGGGGATGTTGTTCACGCCGGCGCCGCAGCGGGCGATGGCGCGGATGCCCGCGGGCAGGTCGTAGCCGTGCAGGTCGGTCGAGCGCATGAGGATGGCGTCCGCCGAGGAGGCATCGTCCACGAACTCGTAGCCCGCACCGAAGGTGACCTGGCCGTCCTTGGTGATGTCGTCGATGATCTTGATCTTGCGCATGCTGTGCTCCCTAGGCTGTGCTTCCCGGCCGCGCGCGGGGGCGGGGCGGGTGTGTACGGTATCTTACCCGACGCGGTGCCGGGACTCGAACTCCTCCATGTACGCCGCCAGGGCGCGGACGTCGTCCAGGCTCACGGCGTTGTAGATGCTCGCGCGCATGCCGCCCACGGCGCGGTGGCCGCGCACGCCCTCGATGCCGCGCGCCCGCGCGCCCTCGACGAACTCCGCGTCGAGCTCGGGCGTGGAGCAGCGGAACGTGACGTTGGCGATGGAGCGGGAGGCCGGCTCGGCGACCGCGTGGAAGACCGTGCTGCGGTCGAGGAGGTCGTAGAGGAGCGCGGCCTTCTCGCGGTTGCGCGCCTCCATCGCAACGAGCCCGCCCTCGTCCTCCACCCACCGGAACACCTTGCCGCAGAGGTAGATCCCGAAGGTGTTCGGGGTGTTGAGCATAGAGCCCGCGTCCGCCTGCGCGCGGTAGTCGAGGTAGGTGGGGCAGCAGGGGAGCGCGGCGCCCGCGCCCATGAGGTCCTCGCGCACGATGACGATGGTGACGCCCGCCGGCCCCGCGTTCTTCTGCGCGCCGGCGTAGACGAGCCCGTAGCGCTCGATGTCGAGGGGCATGGAGAGAAAGCAGCTCGACACGTCTGCCACGAGGGGCACGTCCAAGCAGCGGGGCAGCTCGTGGTACATGGTGCCGTAGATGGTGTTGTTCTGGCAGATGTGGATGTAGTCGAGGTCGTCGGCCTGCGCGCGCTCCTCGACGGGCGCGAGGTCGGGGATGCGCGTGAAGCCCTCCGCCTCGCTCGTGGCGAGGACCTCGGCCCGCCCGTAGCGCTCCGCCTCGCGCTGGGCCTTGCCCGAGAACACGCCCGAGACCACGTAGCCCGCGCGCCCCGTGCGCATGAGGTTCATGGGCACCGCGGCGAACTGCAGCGTGGCGCCGCCCTGCAGGAAGAGGACGCGGTAGGAGTCGGGGATGCCCACGATGCGGCGGAGCGTGGCCTCCGCGTCGTCGATGATCTCGCGATAGGCGGCCGACCGATGGCTCATCTCCAGGACGGACATGCCGCAGCCCTGGTAGTCCATGAGCTCGGCTGCGGCTTCTTGCAGGACGCGCTCGGGGAGGGCTGCCGGCCCGGCCGAGAAATTGTGCACGCGTGCCATCGGGGCTCCTTCCGCTCGAGATGACGGATGTGCGACACACTCTACCATAGGCGGGGCGGGGCCGACCCACCCGATGCCGGCGTAACCCTAGTGAAACACTCGGATTTCACGGCGCCCCCGAAAAGGGGTTGAAAGGAACACGTCCCCAACCAACCCATTTCGCGCGCCCGCGGCCCCGGGCGGGTACAATGGGGGCGAGCGGCGCTCGGTCGTCGCGCGTACCGGGGAAAGGGGCGGCAACATGGCGATCTACGTGCTTTCCGATGTCCATGGCCACAAGGCGGCGCTCGACGAGGCGCTCGCGCTCGCCTCTCCCGGCGATGACGACTCCATCTATGTGCTCGGCGACATGGTCGACCGCGGGCCGGACCCGCTCGGCGTCATCCAGCTCGTGCGCTCGCTGCCGAACGCGCGCGTTCTCATGGGCAACCATGAGCGCATGCTCGTCGACATCCTCATGGGCACGGGCGAGATGGACAACTTCACCTGGGCGCTCAACGGCGGCGTGGCCACGGCGCTCGGCCTCGACGCGCTCGACAAGGACGAGCTCGCCGAGCTCGTGGGGTGGGTGGCGGCGCTGCCGCTCTATGAGGTGGTCGACACGGAGAGCCGGCGCTACATCCTGGTGCACGCGGGCATCGACGCGCTCGAGGCGCGCGGCTTCCTCGCCACGTCGGGCATCGACGTGAGCGGCGGCCGCGGTGCCGCCGAGGCGACGCGCGAGGACCTGCTCAAGATGCTCGCACAGCAAGACCCCGAGACCCTGCTGTGGACGCGCGAGGCGTTTTGGATGCACCCCACGTGGCTCGTGGGCGAGGACGGCACGGGGCCGGTGGTCGTGGCGGGCCACACCCCCTCGATCGTGCTCGCGCGCTACGCGGGGCTCGACGAGGGCGTGGGCGTCGACGCCGAGGGCCGCGGCTGCGTGGTGCCCGTGGGCGCCTGCGCGGAGACCGGCGGCGTCGCCGACCGCATCGACATCGACTGCTCGGCCGCGGCGGGCGCGCCGCGCGGCCGCGTGGGCATCGTGCGCCTCGACGACGGCGCCACCTGGTACGCCGCCATCAAAGAAGGCGAATAGGTACGTCGAAGCCGTGCCCCAAATTAACGATGCGGCCAAACATACAATTGAGAACTTGTTTCGAGCTAAGCCGCCGAGCGCTGGCCGCTGCCCCGTGACGGTCGTGCCGGGGCTCCGGTGTTCCCCGCCGGCGAGTTCCGCAGCGAGCGCAGCGAGCGAGGACTGTCTGAAGCCGGAGGGGAACACCGGAGCCCCCGGCCAAGGCATCGCATCGGCCGCAGCCTCCTCGCCCGCCCCTTAGCTCAGAAACGGGTTCCGCTCGCGGCGGATGGCCTGGCGGATGCGGAAGTAGTCGAGCACGAGCAGCGCGAGCAGCAGCGTCATCGACGCGAGGTAGCTCACCACGGCGCCGGCGAGGCCGATGAGGTGCACGAGCACGAGCGAGCTGAGCGTCACCGCGGCGAAGGCCACGAGGTAGAGGCGCATGACCTCGCCCTGGCGGCGCAGCACCGTCACGATGGCGTAGAGGAAGTCGATCGCGGCGATGACGCCGCCCGCCACGACCATGAGGTAGCACAGGAAGCGGAACTGCTCGAAGTCCACGCCGTACAGGAAGCCCGTGAGCGGGATGCCGATCGTGGCCATGAACACGCCCACGCCCGCCGTGACCGCGACGATGACGGCCATCACGGCGAGGATGATGAAGTCGAAGCGGCGGCGCTTGCGGGGGTTCGCCCAGATGTTCGAGAGGCGCACGAGCTGGGGTTTGTAGATGAAGCCGATGATGATCTGGATGCTCTGCGAGGGGAAGTAAAGGGCGTTGAAGTAGAGCTGGTTGTCGTAGGGCAGCGCGCCCTCCATCACGAGCTTCGGCATGGTCTCGATGAGGTTGAACAGGAAGAGCGCCGCGAAGAGCGGGAAGCACTGGCGGAAGAGGTCGATGACCTCCTCGAAGCGCCAATGCCGGGACTTCTCGGTCTCGAGCAGGGCGAGCGGGATCGTCACGAGCACAAGGGACGCGACGGCGGCGATGCCCATGCCCACCGACGCGACGGCGATGTCGCGCATCACGAACAGGAGCACCGTGAACACGAGGAACACGGCGACGGAGCGGATCGTCTGCGAGATACCCGCGAGGTAGAGCTTGTCGGCCTGCTGCAGGCGCCCCTCGTACACGTCGGCGGCGCCGTCCACGAGCTTGAAGAGGTACACGCCGAAGCAGATCGTGGCCATGTAGGGCTGGTAGTCGCGGATCGTGCAGTACAGGATGCCGAGCACGAGTGCCATGGCCGTCGAGGCCCAGCGCTGGATCTGGTAGGACGAGAACGCGTGCGTCTCGTCGATGTCCGAGACCTGGTAGTTGCGCACGCCGTAGTTCGCGGCGTACATGAGCAGCATGCCCGTGGCGAAGGCCATGGAGAACATGCCCGCCTGCTCCGCGCCGGCGAGCTGCGACGCCACGATGGAGAGGATCGGCAGCGACATGCCCCAGACGGTGGTGCCGATCGTGTTCCACACGTAGTCGCGCGTGGTGCTGTGCGACTCGTACTCCTCTTCCTGGCTGCTGAGCGAGCCCTGGTAGATGGCGTTGAGCAGGCGGGTCCACCACTGGTTCACGATGCGCGCGAGGAAGGGCTGGCGCGCGCGGCGGCTCCGCGCGCTTGCGGGGCGCGACGGCTCCGCGCTGCGCCGCGCGGCGAGCTTGCTCCTGAGCATGTCCAAGGGGTTAGCGGGCACGATGCTCCCATCGGGGTTTCGCGGGGGCCGCACGGCGACCCGGCATGGCGTTCGATGTGAACGTTCATTATAATCAGATGCGGAAAGAATTGCGTGAACGAACCCTGTTCCCCCTCACGTCACGATATCGGTTGCAATCGAGGGTGCGCGCCTTGTCGCTCGAGACACGTGCCCGCGTAAGGAAAGGTGTGGAGCGCATGATCGAAACCATACTCTTGGAGAACGGAATCAACTGCGATTTCGACCGCGTGCACGTGGACTGGTGCCCGGCGAAGCTCATCGAGCACTCCGTGTCGCACCACGAGGCGTACCTGACCTCGACGGGGTCGCTCTCCGTCTCCACGGGCGCCTTCACCGGCCGCAGCCCCGAGAACCGCTACATCGTGGACGCCGGCGAGGCCGATGAGCAGGTGAACTGGAACAGCAAGACGAACAAGCCCATCGACGAGGCCACCTACAAGCGCGTGCGCAAGAACGTGACGCGCTACATGTCCCAGCGCCGCCACCTGTTCGTCATCCGCGGTTACGCGGGCGCGGACCGCCAGTACGCGCGCAAGGTCATGGTCGTGTGCGAGCGCGCGCACCAGGCGCTCTTCATCCAGAACATGCTCGTGCGCCCCTCGAAGGACGAGCTCGAGGTCTTCGGCCGCCCGGACATCACCGTCTTCGCCGCCCCCACCTACGTGTGCTCGCGCGACCGCGACGGCCTCGAGCCCGCGGCCGTGATCCTCGACATGAACCGCAAGCAGATCGTCGTCGCCGGCACCGGGTACTGCGGCGAGATCAAGAAGGCCATCTTCACGATGATGAACTACCTCCTGCCCATCGAGGACGGCGTGCTGCCCATGCACTGCAGCGCCAACGTCGACCCCGCCACGGGCAAGACGTGCATCCTGTTCGGCCTCTCCGGCACGGGCAAGACCACGCTCTCGGCCGACCCGGCGCGCCTGCTCATCGGCGACGACGAGCACGGCTGGAGCCCGCGCGGCGTCTTCAACATCGAGGGCGGCTGCTACGCCAAGACCATCGACCTCACGCGCGAGCGCGAGCCCGACATCTTCGACGCCATCCGCTTTGGCAGCGTGAGCGAGAACGTGAAGCTCGACCGCAAGACGCGCGCCGCCATCTACTCCGATAGCTCCATCACCGAGAACGGCCGCGCCGCCTACCCGCTCGACCACATCGAGCGCGTCGTCGAGTCCGGCACCGGCGAGGTGCCGAGCGTGGTGCTCTTCCTCACGGCCGACGCCTACGGCGTACTGCCCCCCATCTCGCGCCTCTCGCGCGAGCAGGCCATGTTCCACTTCCTCACGGGCTACACCGCCAAGGTCGCCGGCACGGAGCTCGGCGTCAAGGAGCCGCAGCCCACGTTCTCCGCGCTCTTCGGCGAGCCGTTCATGCCGCTTGACCACATGGTCTACGCCTACCTGCTGGGCGAGAAGATCACGCAGAACGACACCCGCGTCTACCTGGTGAACACTGGCTGGACGGGCGGCCCGTACGGCATCGGCCACCGCATCGCGCTCTACCACACGCGCGCCCTCGTGAAGGCGGCGCAGGACGGTTCGCTCGACATCGCGGGCTACCGCCACAACGACGTGTTCGATGTCGACGTGCCCGTCGACTGTCCCGGCGTCCCGCGCGAGCTCCTCGACCCGCGCGGCACCTGGGACGATCCCGAGGCCTATGACAAGGCCGCGGCGGACCTCGCGGCGAAGTTCAAGGAGAACTTCGAGAAGCGCTATCCGGGCGTCGACCTCAAGAGCATGACCCGCGAGCGCTAAATGGGTTGATTGGGGACGTGTTCCTTCCAACCCCTTTTCTCGGGTGAGGGACTTATCTATCCCATGCCATGTTCGGGGCGGTGGCTGCGCGCAGCTGCCGCCCCGTGTCTTTGACGCTCGGCAACGCCGCTGGTATCATACTCACCGACATATGCGCCCCATCCCCGGATGGGGCGGCGCGGGCGCGTGCGGGCCGACATCGTAGGGCATTGAAGATGGTCGGCGGGCACGCGTTCTGCGTTTCTTTGCCGCCCGCATGGGGCGGCGCCGACCGCGCGCCCTGGGCGGCGCGCACGGAAGGGATGACGTCATGAAGCAGTTCATCACCGAGGATTCGTTCTGGCAGCTCTTTCCCGACGCCGCGATCGGCATCGTGGTGGCCGAGGGCATGAAGCCCGCCGACGAGGTGCCCGCGGAGGACGCGGCCGAGATCGAGCGCCTGCTCGACCGCGCCAACGTGCTCGCCGAGCGCCACATCACGAGCAACACGATCTCCGAGAACGCGCCCGTGAAGGCCTGGCGCGAGGCGTATCGCAAGTTCAAGACGAAGAAGGGCGCGCGCTGCTCCATCGAGAACCTGCTCAAGCGCGTGCTCAAGGGCAACCCGGTGGGCCACATCACGCCGTCGGTGGACATCTACAACGCGGTCTCGCTCAAGTACGCCCTGCCCGTGGGCGGCGAGGACATCGATGCGTTCGCGGGCGACCTGCGCCTGGGCATCACCGAGGGCGACGACGCCTTCCTGCCGCTCGGCGAGAACGAGCACGACGACCCCACACTCCCCGGCGAGCTGTGCTATCGCGACGATGCCGGCGCGGTGTGCCGCTGCTGGAACTGGCGCGACGGCGTGCGCACGGCGTTCACGGACACGTCGAAGAACGCGTTCCTCATCATCGAGTGCGTGGAGCCGGAGCGGGTGGAGGACTGCCAGGCGGCCATCGACGAGCTCGCGAGCCTCGTGGAGCGCTACCTGGGCGCGACCATCACGGTGAAGGAGCTCATCACCTTCGATGCGCGCTCCGCCGTCATCTCGGCGTAAGGCACCGAGGCCGGCACACACGCGGAAGCGGCGGGAGGCGTTATGGGGCAGGACGGGTTCTTCGCGCGGGTCTACGACGTCGTCGAGCAGATCCCCGCGGGCATGGTGGCCACGTACGGCCAGGTCGCCGCGCTCGCGGGACGGCCGCGCGCGGCGCGCTACGTGGGCTACGCCCTCCATGCGAACCCGCGCCCGGGCGAGATCCCGTGCCATCGCGTGGTGTTCGCGGACGGCGCCCTGGCTCCCGGCTTCGCCTTCGGCGGCCCGGGGGAGCAGCGGCGCCTGCTCGAGGACGAGGGCGTCGCCTTCCGCGACGAGGGGCATGTGGATCTGCGCGCCTGCCGCTGGCCGGCAGGCGTAGAATAACGGGGAGACCTTGGGGCGCGCGAGGCGCCCCGTCACCCGTTGCGAGGAGAGCCCATGCTGAGTGTCGCGTTCTGCACCTGCACCGACCACGCGTGCCCCAACCACCCGACCAACCACGACCGCGGCTGCACGCCGTGCATCGCCAAGTGCCTGAGCCAGCACGAGATCCCGACCTGCTTCTTCCGGGACGTCTCGCTCGACCTCAAGCCGGGCGACGAGCAGGATTGGACGTACCGGGGCTTTGCCGAGCACGTGCGCGCCCACCTCGCGGAAGACGACGCGTAAGCGGCGGCGAGGCTGCCGGCGCGCGCTTGGGTGGAGGCGCCTCTAGACCGTCGCGCGCTCGGGTTCCAGCACGCGCGCCACGAGCTCGGGGAAGGCGCCGTCCTCGCCGCTCGTGTCGAGCACGAGCCCGCAATAGGGCCGCACGTCGTCGGTGATGTTCGCCACGCCCACGCCGAGCCCTGCCGCCTGGATCATCTCCAGGTCGTTCGCCGCGTCGCCCACGCCGATGGTCTCCGCGATGGAGATGCCCAAGAGCTCGGCCAGGTGCTTGAGGCCGGTTCCCTTGTTGACGCCGGCGGGGACGAACTCGACGTAGCGGTTTGAGGAATACGTGATGTCGACGAGCGCCGGGTCGAGCTTCGGCGCGAGCTCCTCCCCGATGCGCTTGCACTTCGAGAAATCCGTGTCCATGAAGATGATCTTCACGAGCTCCTCGCCCGCGGCGAAGGAGAGGTCGTGTATGGAATCGTCCACGCGCACGACGCCGGCGATGCCCTGCACGTACTCCTCTTCCTCGGGCGGGAGGAACTGCGTGTAGGTGGTGCCGCTCGCGGTGTAGACGTGGACGGCCTGGCGGTGCTCGACCGCCCAGGCGTAGAGCCATTCGAGCGACGCGCGGTCGATGAGCGTGCGCATGAGCGGCTCGGGGTCGCCGTAGCGGTTGATGAACGCGCCGTTGTACGAGATGACGTAGGTGCCCTGCATGAGCCCCTGGTCGATGTCGGCGAAGTTGGCCATGATGGACTGGTAGGGGCGACCGGAGCTCGGCACGAAGAGCACCCCGAGCTCGCGCATGCGCGCAAGCGCCTCGAGGTTCGGCGCAGGAATCTGGTGCCGCCCGTCGAGGAACGTCTCATCCATATCCGAAGCCACGATCCTATACATCTTTCAACCCCTTACTTTCTTGGCGTAGTACGTCTCGTTCGCCCCCGTTCCCCGCTTTTCCGCCGCGAGTTCCGCAGCGAGCGCAGCGAGCGAGGACTGTTTGAAGCGGCGGAAAAGCGGGGAACGGGGGCGGGGAGTCGCTAGTACACCATCCCCATGGCCTCGCGCACCTCGGCGAGCGTGGCCTCTGCGATCTCGTTCGCGCGGCGGTTGCCCTCGTGCAGCACGTCCTTCACGTAATCGAGGTCGTTCTCAAAGGCGTGGCGCCGCTCGCGGATGGGCTCGAAGTAGCCGTTCACCGCCTCGGTCACGTACGTCTTGAGCGCGCCGGAGCCCCCCATGCCGATCTCGGCGGCGATCTCCTCGGGGTCGCGGCCGGTGCAGATGGCCGCGGTGGAGAGCAGGCCGGAGACGCCGGGGCGGTTCTCGGGGTCGAAGGTGATCATGCGCTCGGAGTCGGTCTGGCTCTTCTTGATGCGCTTCGCTGTCTCCTCGGGCGTCATGGAGATCGAGATGGCGTTGCCGTAGCTCTTGCTCATCTTGCGCCCGTCGAGGCCGGGCAGCAGCGGCGTGTCGGAGAGCAGGGCGTCCACCTCGGGGAACACCTTGCCGTAGCGGTTGTTGAACTTGCGCGCGATGAGGCGCGTGAGCTCGATGTGCGGTAGCTGGTCGCGGCCCACGGGCACCACGTTGCCCTTGCAGAACAGGATGTCGCAGGCCTGGTGCACGGGGTAGGTGAGCAGAAGGCCCGTGAGCTCGTGCCCGCTCGCCTCCATCTCGGCCTTCACCGTGGGGTTGCGCTGCAGCTCCGCCTCGGAGACGAGCGAGAGGAACGGCAGCATGAGCTGGTTCGCGGCGGGTACGGCGGAGTGCGCGTAGATCATGGTCTTATCCGGGTCGACGCCGCAGGCGAGGTAGTCCATGACCATGTTGTAGACGTTGTCCTGGATGTGCTCGGTGGTGTCGCGGTCGGTGATGACCTGGTAGTCGGCGATGAGGATGCTCGTGTTCACGCCCATGTCCTGCAGCTCGACGCGGCCCTTGATCGTGCCGAAGTAGTGCCCCAGGTGCAGCCGTCCGGTGGGGCGGTCGCCCGTGAGCATGGTATAGTGCTCCGGATGCTGCGGCAGGTCGGCGCGGATCTCGTTGCTGCGCGCAAGCGCGGTCTCGTAGCTGCGTTCGTTCGGCATGGTTCACCTTTCGCGTGCCATCGGGACGGGGCGGTTCGGCCGCGTCGCGCGGGCGCGCCGGCACCGACCCGTCTACTTCCTCTTCTTGCTGTGGTCGTTGGTATTATCGCGCAACCTGCCCTCGAGGTGCTGCACGGATTCGCGGCGCTGGTCGCGCCGGGCCGCGCGCTCGCGCTCCTCGGCCCGCTGCTCCTCGGTGAAGGCGGGGTCCTCGGGCGTAACGATCTCGTCCTGGTGCGTCTTGGGATTGTAGTGGTGGCGCAGCACCGGCTCGAAGAGGTGCAGGCGCATCGCGAAGACCGTCGAGCCGCCGAGCAGCACGAGGAAGATGAGGATGCGGAGCTCCATCCGCACCTGGTTGATGAGCGTGGCGCCCACGGCGAGCAGGATGCACCAGGCGTAGATGAGCAGCACCGCCTGGCGCTGGTCGTAGCCCTCCTGGATGAGGCGGTGCTGGATATGGCCCTTGTCCGCCTGGCCGATGCTCACGTGGGCGCGCTTGCGGCGGATGATGGCGGCGAGCGTGTCGAGGATGGGCACGCCGGCCACGATGAGGGGGATGATGAGCGAGGTGAGCGCGGCGGTGCGGTTCACGGAGAGGAGCGACACCGTGCCGAGCGCGAAGCCGAGCAGCAGCGACCCCGAGTCGCCGAGGAAGATGCTCGCGGGATGGAAGTTGTAGCGCAGGAAGGCGAGGCAGCCGCCGAAGAGCGCCATGGAGAGCGCCGCGGCGTCCGTGCGGCCGGCGAGGAAGGCGAGGCCGAACATCGCGATGCTCGCGATGGCGGTGATGCCCGCGGCGAGCCCGTCGAGCCCGTCGATGAGGTTGATGATGTTCGTGTACGCGACGAGGTAGACCACGGTGATGGGGTAGGCGAACCACCCGAGGTCGAGGTTGCCCGGCCCCACGGGGTTCGAGATGGCGCCGATGGTGAGGCCGCCCGCCGCGGCGAGCACGGCCGCGAGCACCTGGCCGGCGAGCTTCGCGCGCGGCGTGAGCGACACCACGTCGTCGATGGCGCCCGTCGCCACGATCGTGCAGAACGAGAGCGCGAGCAGCCGGTAGTCGAGGTTCAGGCTCGGGTGCGAGATGAGCGCGGACGGCCAGCCCCATTCCCAGGTGCCGACGACCTGCACCACGAGGGCGGCGATGAGCCCCGCGAAGACCGCGAGGCCGCCCATGCGCGGTATGGGCACCGTGTTGATGCGGCGCTTCGAGGGGTAATCCACGGCATCGAGGCGAACCGCCAGGCGCTTCACCACGGGGACGAGCAGAAACGTCGTCGTGAACGCAGCAGCGGCGACGCATATGTAGGGAACGAGCGAATCCATCGGTCGAGAGATACCATCCGTACGGGTACGGCGGCGCCTCCATCGGGCGCCGCGACTCGCACCATGATACCGAAAAAACGCAGCGCCTCGCGTGCGGCGGGCGATAAAACGCGGGTTGCCATCGGATGCCCACCTTGCCGGCCGGCACCTACCCGCAGCGGGTGATAAAAAAGGTGTCAGTCACCTTTTTATCACTGCCGTGGGCACGCGGCGGCCGGCACAGCGAGAGTGATAAAAAGGTGACTGACACCTTTTTATCACCGACACCTTTGTATCATGTTGGGATCGAGGCAAGAAAAAACCGCACCCTGCTTCTCGAAAATGAACCCACCTCTACAAGGTGGGTGCCCTCATCGGCCCCTCCAGCTTCCTTAACAACGAAGGATGCCTGTACTAGGCTCGACTGTGTGGGCTCCCTAAAAAAACGTGACGGTTCACCCAGTTGATCCGCAGGGTGCGGAACACCTCTTATCTTATCGCGCCGTCCACCGATTACCAGTCTTGACATCTCCCGTGTGCCGGGTATGATGGGCGCGAGGGCGCACGCCAAGCGCGCAACGCCCTTCGGGTCGCGCATCGCCGCAGGTGCGATTGGCCGTTTACCCCCTGCGCAACGCCTAACATGTACCTCCGGTCGGCGCCGTGTTCGCGCGCCGTGCCGCCCGCTGCCCGCGCGCTGCCTCAGAGCCGGCTGCGCGTGGCGGTGTCGTGGAAGCAGAACGTGTCCGGGCGATGCCGGGACTCGGTGTACTCGAACATGGTTCCCTGGCTGTCGAACGTTTGGCTCCGCATGACGGCGAGGTAGTCGACGCCCTCGATGTCGAGGAGCTCCGCATCGTGCGCGGTCGCGCGCTCGACCGTGATGGTGCGCTTGCTCGTCTCGATCACCGTGCCGAGCTCCCCCTCGAGGTAGTCGTAGATGGAGCGTTCCGCCACCTCCGCGGTGAGGCCGGGCACGGCGTCGGCGAGGAAATAGCTCCGGTCGAGGATGAGCGCCCGGCCGTTCAGCACGCGCACGCGCTCGACCGTGACGAGGCGCGCGCCGAGGGGGTGGCCGGTCAGCTCGGAGAGCGCTTCATCGGCGACAATGCCGGCGAGGTCCGTGACCTTGGTTTTGGCCTCGAGGTGGTTGCGCTCGACGGTCTCGCGGAAGCTCTCGATGCCGCCCACCTCGAACGTGGCGCGCTCGCGCGGGCGCCAGATCACGCGCACGCCCTTGCCGTGGATGGGCTGCACGTAGCCGCGCTCCTTGAGCAGCGCGATCGCGCGGCGGATGGTGTTGTGCGAGCAGCCGAAGGCCTGGGTGAGCGCGCTCTCCGAGGGCAGGAGGCTCTGGTAGGGGTACGAGCCGTCCTCGATGCTGTCGAGCATGTCCCGGTAGATGGTGTCGTATCGCGCCTTCACAGGTCCGCTCCTCTCGTCGCGCTCCGCGCGCGGCATGCGCCTCCGCCGCGCTCCTTGTAAGTGTAACTTATTTGAATAAGATGTGAAACACGGCGCAGGCCGACCGTTCGGCGGCGCGTATCGACCGCTCGCCGGGAGCTCCTTCATTTCCGACAACTTATTTAAATAAGTTTGCGATACTCAGCTTGCTTATTTGAATAAGTTGGGGACCGAGCGAATCGGTCGAGAGGAAGGAAGCGGGGCATGGCGAAGTACACGGAGGACGCTGGCAAGCTCCTCGACCTCGTGGGCGGCAAGGAGAACATCTCCGCCGTCACGCACTGCATGACGCGCATGCGGTTCGTGCTCGTGGACGAGGGCAAGGCCGACGTCAAGGCCATCGAGGAGCTCCCGAGCGCCAAGGGCACGTTCACGCAGGCGGGGCAGTTCCAGGTCATCATCGGCAACGACGTCGCGGACTTCTACCAGGAGTTCACGAAGATCTCGGGTATCGAGGGCGTCTCGAAGGAGGCGGCGAAGGCCGCGGCGGGCGCGAACCAGAACCCGGCGCAGCGTATCATGGGCATCCTGGGCGAGATCTTCGCCCCGCTCATCCCGGCGCTCATCTGCGGCGGCCTCATCCTGGGCTTCCGCAACATCATCGGCGAGGTGAACTTCTTCACCGACGGCGGCGTGTTCGACCTCGAGCACGGCACGAAGTCCATCGCCGACATGTGGGCGTTCTGGAACGCCATGTACAACTTCCTGTGGATCATCGGCGAGGCCGTCTTCCACATGCTGCCCGTGGGCATCTGCTGGTCGGTGACGCGCAAGATGGGAACGACGCCCATCCTCGGCATCGTGCTCGGCCTCACGCTCGTCTCGCCGCAGCTCCTGAACGGCTTCTCCGTGGCCACCGCCTCGCCTGAGGACATCGCCGCGCACACCTACGACTTCGGGTTCTACTCGTTCGTGGGCACCGGCTACCAGGGCCAGGTCATCGCCGCGCTCATGGCCGCCTTCGTGCTCGTGGCGCTCGAGAAGTTCTTCACACGCATCACGCCCGAGGTGGTGCGCATGATCGTCGTGCCGTTCATGTCGCTCGTGCCGGCCGTGTTCATCGCCCACCTCGTGGTCGGACCCATCGGCTGGGCGATCGGCGACGCCATCGCCAACGCCGTGCAGTGGGGTCTCGACTCGAACTTCCGCGTGCTGTTCGCCGCGCTCTTCGGCCTGCTCTACGCGCCGCTCGTCATGACCGGCCTGCACCACATGACGAACGCCATCGACTCCCAGATGGTGAGCATCTACGAGTACACCACGCTCTGGCCCATGATCGCGCTGTCGAACATCGCGCAGGGCTCCGCCGTGCTCGCCATGACGGTGCTCCAGAAGAAGAACGACCGCGCCCAGCAGGTGAACATCCCCGCGTGCATCTCGTGCTACCTCGGCGTCACCGAGCCCGCGCTCTTCGGCGTGAACCTCAAGTACAAGTTCCCGCTCGTGTGCGGCATGATCGGTTCCGCCATCGCCGCGATGGTCTGCACCGGCTTCGGCGTGAAAGCGCTCTCCATCGGCGTCGGCGGCATCCCGGGCATCCTCTCCATCCGCTTCGACTACTGGCTGATCTTCGCGGCGTGCATGCTCATCGCCATCGTGGTGCCCTTCGTGCTCACGCTCATCGTCGGCGGCAAGCAGCTCACGGCCTCCGAGCGCGGGCTCGCGGTCGCGGACGGCGGCGCGGCGGTCACGGTTGAGGTGGCCGCGGACGCCCCCGCGGCGGACGACGCCCTCGCCCTCCCCGCATCGCTCGTCGCCCCGCTCTCCGGCACCGTGAAGCCCATCGACGAGATGCCCGACCCGGTGTTCAGCAGCAAGTGCATGGGCGACGGCCTGTGCATCGAGCCCGCCGCGGACGCCTGCGAGGTCGTGGCGCCGGCGGACGCCGAGGTGGCCGTGACCATGCCCGCCTCGAACCACGCCGTGGGCCTGCGCCTCGCCAACGGCATGGAGCTCCTCATCCATGTGGGCATCGACACGGTGGACATGGGCGGCGACGGCTTCGCCTGCTACGTGGCGCAGGGCGACCACGTGAAGGCGGGGCAGCGGCTCCTCACCTTCGACCAGGACAAGATCCGCGCCGCGGGGCATCCCACGGTGACCGCCTTCGTGGTCTCCGCACCCGGGCAGGCGCGCGACATCTCGTTCGCCGCGGGTATGGACGCCGTCGCCGGCGAGACGGCCGTGGTGGATTTCAAGGCCTAGGATTCGGTATACGCAGCGTGCGGTGGGCGGCTCGAGCGGGTCGCCCGCCGTGCGCTTTTCGGGCGCAAGCCCAGAGAGGGAGGCATCATGACGGAGATCGAGCGCGAGCTCGGCAAGATCGCGGTCTACCAGGTCTACATCCGCAGCTTCTGCGATAGCAACGGGGACGGCATCGGCGACCTGCCCGGGATCACATCGAAGCTCGACTACCTCAAGTACCTCGGCGTGGGCTACATCTGGATCACGCCGTTCTTCCCCTCGCCGCAGCGCGACAACGGCTACGACATCTCGGATTACCGCGCCGTCGACCCGGTCTTCGGCACGATGGACGACTTCGACGAGCTCGTGCGCGAGGCGCGCTCGCGCGGGATGGGCATCATGCTCGACATGGTGCTCTGCCATACCTCCGACCAGCACGAATGGTTCCAGCGCGCCCTCGAGGGCGACGAGC
Organism: [Collinsella] massiliensis; assembly: GCA_000333815.1. Lineage (GTDB taxonomy): Bacteria > Actinomycetota > Coriobacteriia > Coriobacteriales > Coriobacteriaceae > Enorma. Next base: position 1,681 of record CAPI01000099.1, on the reverse strand, counting down.
GGTACCAGCGCTACTACATCCTGCGCGACGGCCGCGGCTCGACCGGCCCGGGCGACCCCGGCGAGCCCCCCACGAACTGGACGTCCATCTTCGGCGGCAGCATGTGGCAGTGGGAGCCGCGCCTGGGCAAGTGGTACCTGCACATGCACGACGTGAGCCAGCCCGACCTCGACTGGACGAACCCCGAGGTGCGCCGCGAGATGGCGGACGTGGTGCGCTTCTGGCGCGACCGCGGCGTGGCGGGCTTCCGCTTCGACGTGGTGAACCTTATCTCCAAGCCTGATGTGTTCGAGGACGACGCGCACGGCACCGGCCGCGCGCTCATCGCCGACGGCCCGCACATCCACGAGTACCTGCGGGGGCTCGTGCGCGACGCGGGGATCGACGGCATGCTCACCGTGGGGGAGATGGCCTCGACCACCCTCGACGCCTGCGTGGGCTACACGCGCCCGGAGAACCACGAGCTCGACATGGCGTTCAACTTCCACCACCTCAAGGTCGATTACCGCGGCGGCGACAAGTGGGAGCTCATGGACCCGGACATCGCGCGGCTGCGCGAGCTGTTCCGCACCTGGCAGGAGCGCATGCAGGAGGGCGGCGGCTGGAACGCCCTGTTCTGGAACAACCACGACCAGCCGCGTGCCATCTCGCGCTTCGGCGGCCGCGGCGGCGCCGGGCAGGCGGGCAGCAGCTGGGAGAAGGTGGGCAAGATGCTCGCCGTATGCACGCACCTCATGCAGGGCACGCCCTACATCTACCAGGGCGAGGAGATTGGCATGACAAACCCCGGCTACACCTCGATCGAGGATTTCGACGACGTGGAGAGTCGCAACTACTACGAGATCATGCTCGAGCGCGGCAAGAGCCCGGCCGAGGCGCTGCGGATCGTGAACGAGCGCTCGCGTGATGACGCGCGCACGCCCATGCAGTGGAGCGCGGCGCCGCACGCCGGGTTCACGACGGGGGAGCCCTGGATCAAGGTCGCGCCGAACTACCCGCTCGTGAACGTGGAGGCGGAGCGCGGGGTCGCGGACTCGATGCTCGAGTTCTACCGCGCGCTCATCCGCCTGCGCAAGGAGCTGCCCGTGGTGAGTGAGGGCGCGGTGCGCTTCGTGGGCGCGGGCTCGCGCGCGCCGAAGGTCATCGCCTACGAGCGCGTGCTTGCCGAGGACGCGGCGGCCGCGGGCGCGCGGGGGCCGCGGCGCCTCGTCGTGCTGTGCTCGTTCGACGACGCGCCGTGCGAGTTCGAGCTGCATGGGCGCTCGGGCTCGTCCATCGACGTGAGCGCCATGGACAAGCTGTTGGGCAACTACGAGGGCACCTGGGTGGACGCGTCGGCGCACGTGGCGATCTTGCGGCCCTTCGAGTGCGCGGTCTTCGCGGAGGCGTAGGGGCGCGCCGCGCGGTGGTTGGATTTTATTCGCGATTGGGCGTTGACACGCGGCGTGGAGTTGCTAAAATAGACACTCGCTTGGGGACGTAGCTCAGCTGGGAGAGCGCTGCCGTCGCATGGCAGAGGCCGAGGGTTCGATTCCCTTCGTCTCCACCCACACATGCATGAAGCCCGCCTCGGCGGGCTTTTTTCTTACCTATCGATCGTCGGCGCGCAGGGCCGCCGGGTAAGGGGTTGCAATGGATGCACGGCGCGCGGTGCGCACGGACGGGCCCGGGGCGGTCGCCG
>CAPI01000100.1 GCA_000333815.1 [Collinsella] massiliensis | reverse complement strand
CCGTCGAGCTTCACGCCATCGAGCGCGCGGTAGACGACGTTCGTGTGGTGCTCGGCGATGATGACGTCCGCGACGTGGCCGGAGGCGTGGGCGCGCACGCGGATATAGAGGTTCGGCACGTCGACGGCGAGGGAAACGTCCGCGTAGCCCGCGCGCGCGAGCAGCTCGCGGGTGCGCGCCCGATCCGTATCGTCGACGTCCTCGAGCACCTCGAGCGCGCTCGCGGCGTTTCCGCCCACGGCGCCGAGGGTCGCGGCCGCCTCGAGCCCGGCGAGGCCGCCGGAGTTGGGCACGGTGACGCTCTTGACGTTCTTGATGATATTGCCGGAGCAATCGAGCTCGAGGCGCTCGGGCTCGCAGCCGAGGGTCTCGCGCGCCAGCGCGGCGGCATAGGCGACGGCGATGGGCTCCGTGCACCCGAGGGCGCAGACGAGCTCGCGGTTGAGGATGTCGCAGAATGTGCGGTCGCGTTCGGCGGGGGAGAGGGGTTCGGCCATCGTGTACTCCTTGGGATGCGATCGGCGGACAGAATGCCCCTCCATCATTGCAGCCCGCCCGCACGCCGTCAACGAGGCCCGCCCGCCTCCCGTTCGGCGCGCGCGTAGAACCGTTCCTCCACCTCATCGAAGTTCCGGGCGAAATCCTCCATGGACCCGCACCAGGTGGCGCGCGGCGGCGTGCCGCGGCCCACGTAGGCGGTCTGGATGCCGCAGTCGGGGAAGGGGATGTCGCGCTTGGGGTCGTTGCCCACCATGAGGACCTCATGCGGCTCGAGCCCGAGCTCCTCGAGGGATTCGAGGTAGTAGCGCGCGTCCGGCTTGCAGCGCGTGGAGTTCTCCATGGTGGTCACGAGCTCGAAGGGCATATCGAGCATGCCACCCCAGGCCATGCGGCACTCGATGCAGGCGCGGCTGAAGCTCGGGTTCGTGAGGAGCGCGATGCGCAAGCCCCGGCCCACGACCTCCTCGACCGCCTTGTGCGCGCCCGGACGCGGCCGCGCGGCGATGACCCCGTCGTTTCTGCGGGGAAGCACCTCGCGCTCATAGTATTCGAAGGCGTCGGCGATGACGGGATCGCCAAGCGGGATGCCCAGGCGGCGCTCGATCTCATCGTCGACGTAGGCGCGGTTCGTGCGCGCGTCGTCCTCGTCGCGGGCGTTGGCGTTCAGGTCGTGGAGCACGCCGCCCAAGCCGGCGAGGGCGGAAAGCGGGCTCTTGCGCCCGATGTCGGCGAGCAGCCGTGCCTCGTCGCGGGCGAAGACGGCGATGAAGGCGGTCAGGTTGATGCTGAGCAACGTATCGTCCATGTCGAAGGCCACCGCTTTGAGCATGTCGCTCTCCTCCTCCGTGCGCGCTGTCCGGCCGTGAACCTCGTTCTACCCAAAATGCTATAAAAACCGGTGTGAAACCTAGCGAAAAAACAGGTTACGCACGGAAAAAATCGCACGACATGCTTGAAAACGCGGGCGTTTCAACGTAACCTATTACTTCGTGAATCGATACGGTTCACGTTCGTATCTATCGGCCCCCGAGTGTACCAACGGTGGCGTGAGCGGATCTTCCGCATATGCGCGCATCAGCCGGTTCGAGCAATCGGGGCCCCGTACTTCGAAAGGGGTCCACCTTTGAGTGAGATTCAGAACCCGTCCATCTTCTCGCTGGATGACGACATCACCCCGGAGGAGATGAACAGCCTGTATGACGATTCGGTGATCGACTTCAACGAGGGCGACATCGTCAACGGCACCGTGGTCAAGATCGGGAAGGACGAGGTCCTCGTCGATATCGGATTCAAGTCCGAGGGCGTCATCCCGGTCCGTGAGCTGTCCATCCGCAAGGACGCCGACCCGGCGAGCATCGTCGAGATCGGCGACCCGATCGAAGCTCTCGTGCTCCAGAAGGAGGACAAGGAGGGTCGCCTCGTGCTCTCCAAGAAGCGTGCCGAGTACGAGCGCGCCTGGAACCGCATCGAGGAGAAGTTCCACTCCGGCGAGAACGTCGAGGGCGAGGTCATCGAGGTCGTCAAGGGCGGTCTCATCCTCGACATCGGCCTGCGCGGCTTCCTGCCCGCCTCCCTCGTCGACCTGCGCCGCGTGAAGGACCTCACGCAGTACCTGCACACCTCCATCGAGGCGCGCGTCATCGAGATGGATCGCAACCGCAACAACGTCGTGCTCTCCCGCCGCGTGGTGCTCGAGGAGTCCCGCAAGGCCGAGCGCCAGGAGATCCTCTCCAAGCTCAAGCCCGGCATGCGTCTGCGCGGCACCGTGTCCTCGATCGTCGACTTCGGCGCCTTCGTCGACCTCGGCGGCATCGACGGCCTCGTGCACATCTCCGAGCTCTCCTGGAACCACGTCAACCATCCCTCCGAGGTCGTCAAGGTCGGCCAGGAGATCGAGGTCGAGGTGCTCGACGTCGACCTCAACCGCGAGCGCATCTCCCTCGGCCTCAAGCAGACCACCGAGGATCCGTGGCACGCGCTCGTCAAGAAGTACCCGGTGGGTGCCATCGTCGAGGGTACCGTCACGAAGCTCGTGCCGTTCGGCGCGTTCGTCGACCTCGGTGAGGGCATCGAGGGCCTCGTGCACATCTCCGAGATGGCCAACAAGCACGTCGACCAGCCCAGCCAGGTCACCCATGTGGGCGCCAAGGTGCAGGTCAAGGTCATGGAGATCGAGCTCGATCGTCGCCGCATCTCGCTGTCGATGAAGTCCGCCGCCGAGACCCTCGGCGTGGAGATCGAGGTCGCCCCGCTCGACAAGCCCGAGGAGAAGGCCGAGGACGCCGAGTAGCGTCCGGGTCTGATCCCGTACATTGAGAGCCGAGCGCCCTGGTGCCGTGAGCATCAGGGCGCTTTTTTGTGCAGGAACGCTGTGGGAAGGGATGTGCGCGCATGGCGCAGGGAAGTGAGGGGCGCTTCGACCGTCCGGTCGTGCTGTTCGATTTCGATGGGACGCTCGCCGATACCGGCCCCGCGGTGAAGCGGGCGGCCGAGTACACGCTCCGGACGCATGGCTTCAGCCTCGATGCGGTGGGCGATTTGCAGCTGCTCATCGGGCCGCCGATCGTCGACGGCTTCATGGAGGTCGCGCACCTGACGCGGGAGGAGGCCGAAGGACTCGTCGAGACCTACCGCGCGGCCTTCGCGCAGATGACGCGGCCGGAGGACTACCCGGTTTTCCCGGGGATGGCGGAGCTCGTGGAGGCGCTCTCCGCCGCGGGGCGCACCGTGGGCGTCGCGACCTCGCGTTTGCAGGATTCAGCGGAGCAGATGATCTCGTCGCTGCCCCTGCCGCCCTTCGACGCCATCGTGGGGCGCATCGACGGCGTGCGCCACACCAAGGAGGCGTGCGTGCGGGCGTGCCTGGAGCGCCTCGGCGCCGCCCCCGGCGATGCCGTGCTCGTGGGCGACCGGCGTTTCGATGTCGAGGGGGCGCATGCGGTGGGGCTGCCGTGCATCGGCGTCTACCGCGACGAGGATGCCCGCGCTGAACTCGAGCGCGCGGGCGCGGATGCCCTGTGCACGGACGCCGCCGGGCTCGCCGCGCTGCTCGGCTGTGCGCTTACGGCGTAAGATAGGGAAGGAACGTTCGTTCAGGGAAACCGGAGGGACTGCGATGGATGCAGAGCTGACGGCGCGCGTCGACGCCTATATCGACGAGGTCTGGGAGAACGTGGTGGCGGACATCACCGAGCTGGTGAGCCATCCGTCCGTCGCGGACAGCGCGAAGGGGTCCGAGGGCGCGCCCTTCGGCCCGGAGGTGCGGGACGCCCTCGATTGCGGCCTCGCCATCGCGCGCCGCCTGGGGTACGAGACCGGCGAGGACGCGGGCTACCTCGGCTGGGGCGACATCCCCGGCGAGCAGGCGACGCAGGTCGCCACGATCGCGCACGTCGACGTCGTGCCGGCAGGCCCTGGCTGGGCGACCGACCCATTCCAGGTCGAGCGCCGCGAGGGCTGGCTGCTCGGCCGCGGCGTGAGCGACGACAAGGGCCCCGCGGTTCTCTCGCTGTACGCGGGCGCGTTCTTTCCGCACGAGGGCATCACCCCGCGCTACACCTTCCGCGCGCTGCTGGGCTGCGACGAGGAGGTGGGCATGACCGACGTCCACCACTACCTCGCCGGCCATGCCGCGCCCGCCTTCCTGTTCACGCCGGACGCCTCCTTCCCCGTGTGCAACGCCGAGAAGGGCTGCTTCAACGCGCGCTTCTCGAGCGCTGCCATCGAGGACGGGGTGATCCGCTCCTGGACCGCCGCGGAGGTGTCGAACGCGATCCCGGGCGAGTCCATCGTGGAGCTCTCGGTTGATGCTGAGGTGCTCGCGGTGCCCGCCGAGCTCGCCGACCGGCTCACCGTCGAGGCCGTCCGTCCCGGCGGCGCCCGCATCACGGCGCACGGCGTCGGCGGCCACGCCTCGACGCCCGAGGGGACGGTCAACGCCCTCAAGCTCGTTGTCTCCTTCCTGCGCGCGAACTCCGATCTGCTGAGCCCTGCAGAGCGCGATTTCGTCGAGCTCCTTGCCGTGCTCTCGGCCGATGCCTACGGCGAGGCAGCCGGCGTGGCCACCGCGAGCGAGGCGTTCGGCCCCCTCACCTCCAATGCCGGCAAGATCGTCATGCACGACGGCGTCATCACGCTCTCCCTCGACATCCGCTACCCCGACAGCACGACCTCCGAGGAGCTCGAGCAGCGCCTGGGCGCCCTCGCCGCGGAGCGGGGCGCGTCGTTCGAGGTGGCGTCCGTGAAGCCGCCGTTCTCCGTCTCCGCCGACCACCCGGCCGTGCAGGCGCTCCTCGACGTGTACCGCGAGGTCACCGGCGAGGAGGCCGAGCCGTTCTCGATGGGCGGCGGCACGTACGCGCGGAACTTCCCCTGCGCGGTCTCGTTCGGGCCGGAGGGCGACACCTCGGGCTTCCCGGAGTGGGTCGGCCCCATGCACGGCGCGAACGAGGGTGCGAACGAGGCTGAGCTGCGCCGGGCGCTCAAGATCTACATCCTCGCGCTCGTCCGGCTCATGGAACTCGACTTGTAGGACGTTGGGGGCGCGGCGCGGCGGCGGCGATGTGCTCGGGCGCCGTACCGCGCGTCGCGAGGGGAATCGCAGATGGATCAGATCGTGTACATCGCCATCATCGCGGCGGCGATGGTCTTCGGATGGTACCTGGCGCGCAAGCGGCAGGCGGAGCGGCAGGAGCAGGCGCGCGGCGGGGATACGGCGGCCACCGCCCGCAAGCGGAAGCCCCGCCCGCGCAAGAAGCGGTAGCGCGCACGCAGGAGCCCGCCGGCACATGCGACCTCGGTCGCGGTGCCGGCGGGTTCCGTTGCGTGAAGTATGGAGGTCGTGCCGCGTCCGGGGCGCGCTACCCCTCGAGCGCCTCCGATGCCTCGAGCCAGGAGGTCTCGAGCTCGTCGAGGTCGGCGCGCGCCTGCGAGATCTTCTCCTGCTGCGCCTCGAGCGCGAGGTAATCGGTCGGGGCGATATCGGCCATCTCGGCTTCGAGCCCCTCGATGCGCGAGCGCTGCGTGGCGATGCGCCGCTCGAGGGAGGCGACCTCCTTGCGCAGGCGCTGGCGCTCGGCGTTGGAGAGCTTGGGCGCGTCATCGGGAGCCTGCGCGGGCCCTGTGCCCTCCGCACCCTGAGCGCTGTTGCCGGGTGCGCCCGCATGCCGCTTGCCGCCCTCGTCCGCGTCCCGCGCGGCGGACTCCACGAGCCGCAGGTACTCGTCCACGCCGCCCGGCACGTGCCGCAGGTGCCCGTCGATGAGCGCGAACTGCTGGTCGGTGACGCGCTCCATGAGGTAGCGGTCGTGCGTCACGAGGATGAGCGTGCCCGGCCAGCCGTCGAGCAGGTCCTCCACGATGGCGAGCATGTCCGTGTCGAGGTCGTTGCCCGGCTCGTCGAGGATGAGCACGTTGGGCTCGTCGAGGATCGTGAGCAGGAGCATGAGGCGCCGCCGCTGGCCGCCGGACAGGTCGGCGATGCGGCTCCAGAGCTGCTGGGTGGTGAAGCCGAGGCGCTCGAGGAGCTTCTCGGGGCTCGTCTCCTTGCCGTCGATGACGTAGCGCTGCTTGTAGTGGGCGAGCACCTCGCGGATCGTGTCGTTCAGGTGGGGCGCGAGCTCGTCGAGCTGCTGCGAGAGCATGCCGAAGCGCGCCGTCTTGCCGATCTTCACGCGCCCCGCGCGCGGCTCGAGCTTGCCGCGCACCACATCGAGCAGGGTGGACTTGCCCGCGCCGTTCTCGCCGAGGAGGCCGAAGCGGTCGCCCGCGCCGATGAGCCAGGTCACGTCCTCGAGGACGGCGGGAGCAGGGGTGCCGGTGCCATCGGTGCCGGACGCGGTGTCGTCGTAGCCCGCCGTCACGTCGAGCACGTCGATGACCTGCTTGCCCAGACGCGCCACCGCGAGGCGCTTGAGCTCGAGCTCGTTGCGCAGGGGCGGCACGTCGGCGATGAGCTCGCGGGCGGCCTCGACGCGGAACTTCGGCTTCGTGCTGCGCGCCTGCGCCCCGCGCGAGAGCCAGGCGAGCTCCTTGCGCGCCATGTTGCGCCGCCGCTCCTCGGTCACCTGCGCCAGGCGGTCGCGCTCGACGCGCTGCAGGATGTAGGCGGAGTAGCCGCCCTCGAAGGGGTCGACCGTGCCGTCGTGCACCTCCCACATGGAGGTGCAGACCTCGTCGAGGAACCAGCGGTCGTGCGTGACCATGAGCAGCGCGCCCGCGCCGGCCTGCCAGCGGTTCTGCATGTGGTGCGCGAGCCAGTTGATGGTGCGCATGTCGAGGTGGTTCGTGGGCTCGTCGAGCATGAGCACGTCGTAGTCGCCGATGAGCAGCCGGGCGAGGTCGACGCGGCGGCGCTGCCCGCCCGAGAGCGCGCCCACGGCGCCGTCCCAGGGCACGTCGTGGATGAGGCCGGCGAGCACGTCGCGCACGCGCGGCGAGGAGGCCCACTCGTATTCGGGGGCATCGCCCACGACGGCGTGGCGCACGGTCTCGGCGTCGTCGAGCGCGTCGCGCTGGCCGAGCAGGCCGATGCGCAGGCCGCGCCGGTGCGTCACGCGGCCCTCATCCGGCTCGAGCGCGCCGGCCAAGAGGTTCAGAAGCGTGGATTTCCCATCGCCGTTGCGACCGACGATGCCGATGCGGTCGCCCTCGTTCACCCCGAGGGTCACGTGCGCGAGCACGCGCTTGGTGGGGAACTCGAGCGAGATGTCGTCGCAGCCGAGCAGGATCGCCATAACGTCCCTTCAAGATATGGATGATAGGTCGGTTTCGGAACCCATCTTAGCACCATGCGCCTGCGCCCCGCGCGGCGCCCGCATGCGGCTGTGCCCATCCCTCGGGGCGGGGCGGGGTCGCGCGCCCTAGCGCTCGCGCTCCTGCTTGAGGTTCGGGATGATGCGCTTCCAGATCCACCAGACCGCGACGATGACGACGATGCCGATGATGACGTACTTCACGATGTCGGACACCCACTCGGCCTGTTCGGTCACCGTCTCCCAGGCGCTGCCCGCCGCCGCGCCGAGCGAGCACAGCACGGTGTTCCACACCGCCGAGCCCAGCAGGGTGTAGAGGGCGAAGCGCACCATGTTCATGCGCGCCACGCCGGCGGGGATGGAGATGAGGCTGCGGACGATGGGCACGAAGCGGCAGATGAACACCGAGATCTGGCCGCGGCGGTCGAACCAGTCGATGGCCTTGGAGATGTCGTCGCCCTTGAAGCCCAGAAGGCGCATGGGGCGCGTCTCGAAGAAGCGCATGAGGCGGTCGCGGTTGAGCACCCAGCCGATGCCGTAGAGAATGAAGGCGCCGAGCACCGAGCCCATGGTCGCGGCGATGATGACGCCCGGGAGCGTCAAGTCCGTCGAGGTGGTGAAGAAACCGCCGAGCGGCAGGATGAGCTCGCTCGGGATGGGCGGGAAGACGTTCTCGATGAAGATGAGCGCGCCCACGGCGAAGTAGCCGAACTGGTCGATGAAGTTGAAGAAGAGCTCTTCCATGGATGTCCCCTCATGCAAGCGGCCCCGGGGCGGGGCCGTCGTTACGCTGGGGGAAAGTGTAGCCCATGCGCGCCGCGGTGGCGCGTTTTCCACGGTACCTACGTATGCGGCGGGGCGGGTGGCTGCGCGGTCGGGGCGCCTGCGCGCGTGGGGAAACGCGCATCCGGGGGTGTTACCGCTCGGACGCCTCGGGTGCTTTGGACGCCTTGGGCGCGGGGAGCCAGCGGACAGCCATGAAGCGCGCGAACGGCCGCTCGAAGCCGCGCCAAGCGCAGATCGCCGTGACGCCGCCGGACAGGGCGAGGATGATCGCCGTGCCCACGAGGGGGTCGAGGAGGACGGGCAGGTGGTAGAAGGGCGTCTGGAACGTGAGCCAGGCGCGGATGAGGCGGTGGAGCACGTAGATCTGGAGGGTGCGCTCGCCGAGGCGCGTGAGCGCGCCGCGCGCCGCCGGAACGAGCTTGAGAGCAGCGAGCGAGCAGACGACGGCGCATGCGATCGCGGTGAGCTTCGCGATCATGCCCGGCAGCACGCCGTGGGTGTAGGGGTTGTCGCCGTACACCATGGGGAAGAACCAGTCGAAGGCATGGGCGTCCACCGCGCGCGCGACGGCGAGGCCCGCGAACGCCGCGACCGCCGCCCAGGGCCAGCGGCTTCGCGCGATGCGCTCGACGCGGCTCGTGGCGCAGTAGTACCCCAGCGCGAAGGAGGGAAGGAAGGCGATGGAGCGGCTGATGGCGAGGAAGCCGTCGGACAGGTCGATGCAGCCCCCGATAAGCGCGACGGCCAGGCTTATCGCCACACCCGCCGGCGCGGGGACGCGCGCGAGTGCGGGCGTGGCCAGGTACCACCACACCATGCCGATGAGGTACCACGGCGCGGAGGTGAAGCGCAGGATGCGCGCCGGCACGAGCAGCCCGCTGATCGCCAGGTAGGCGACCTGGTAGGCGAGTCCCAGCAGCGCGAACGAGACCATGCGGTTCACGTTGAGCCGCCCGTCCCTGTAGGCGCCCTTGGCGAAGAGCCCCGACATGAACACGAAGAGCGGCATGTGGAAGAGGTAGATGAGGTCGAACAGGTAGCTCAGGACCGGGTTGTCGTTATGGATGGGATGCATGAAGTGCCCCGCCACCACGAGGATGATGAGCAGCCCCTTCACGTTGTCGAAGCGCGCGATGCGCCCGCGTGCCTCCGCCACGGCGCCTCCCCCCGTTGCCGATGCCATGGGTCGCGCGCCTCGCCCTCGCGGGGACGGCGGGCGCCCGACCCATGGTATCACGCGGCGCGGCGCGGCTACCGCTTCGAGACCTGCATCGCGCGCATGGCGTTCAGGATCGCGATCATGGCCACGCCCACGTCACCGAACACGGCGAGCCACATGTTGGCGATGCCGAAGGCGGCGAGCACGAGGATCACGACCTTCACGCCGATGGCGAACACGATGTTCTGCCAGACGATGCGCATGGTCTTGCGGGCGATGCGCATGGCGCTCGCGATCTTCGAGGGCTTGTCGTCCATGAGCACCACGTCGGCGGCCTCGATGGCGGCGTCCGATCCCATCGCGCCCATGGCGATGCCCACGTCCGCGCGCATGAGCACGGGCGCGTCGTTGATGCCGTCGCCCACGAAGGCGAGCTTGCCGTCGCCGCGCTCGAGGCTGAGCAGGTGCTCGACGGCCGCGACCTTGTCGGCGGGCAGGAGCTGCGCGCGCACCTCGTCGATGCCGAGCTGCGTCCCCACGGCCTCGGCAACGTCGCGCCGGTCGCCGGTGAGCATGACGCAGCGCTTCACGCCCGCCTCGTGCAGGTCGCGGATGGTCTGGGCGGCGTCGTCTTTCACCACGTCGGCGATGACGATGTGCCCGACGTATTCGCCGTCGACCGAGACGTGCAGGATCGTTCCGGTGAGGTCGCAGTCGTGCCACGAGTTGCCGTGCTCGCTCATGAGCTTGTCGTTGCCCACGAGCACCACGCGCTCATCGACGGTCGCCGAGACGCCGTGGCCGGATTCCTCGTGCACGTCGGCGATGCGCGCCTGGTCGATGTCGCCTGAGTAGGCGGCGCGCACGGAGACGGCGATGGGGTGGTTGCTGAACGCCTCGGCATAGGCGGCGTTGCTGAGCACGTAGTCGGGGTCGATGCCCGCCTCGGGGTGGACGGCGACGACATTGAACGTGCCCGAGGTGAGGGTGCCCGTCTTGTCGAAGACCACGGTGTCGACCTTGGAGAGAAGCTCCAGGTAGTTCGAGCCCTTGACGAGGACGCCGAGCTTGGACGCCCCGCCGATGCCGCCGAAGAAGCTGAGCGGCACGGAGATGACGAGCGCGCACGGGCAGCTCACCACGAGGAAGGTGAGGCCGCGCAGCAGCCAGTCGGACCAGGCGCCCATGCCCGCGAGCGGCGGGATCACGGCGAGGAGCACGGCCGAGATCGTGACGACCGGCGTGTACACGCGGGCGAAGCGCGTGATGAAGTTCTCGGTGCGCGCCTTCTTCTCGCTCGCGTTCTCCACGAGCTCGAGGATGCGGCTCACCGTGGACGCGCCGAAGGGCTTCGTGGTGCGGATGCGCAGCACGCCCGTCATGTTGATGCAGCCGGAGATGACCTCCGCCCCGGGCTCCACGTGGCGCGGGATGCTCTCGCCCGTGAGGGCGGCGGTGTCGAGCTGCGAGGCGCCCTCGGTCACGACGCCGTCGATGGGCACGCGCTCGCCGGGCTTGACGACGATGATGCTGCCCACCGCGACCTCGTCCGGGTCGACCTCCTCGAGCTCGCCGTCGCGCTCGATGTTGGCATAGTCGGGCGCGATGTCCATCATCTCGCTGATGGATTTGCGGCTCTTGCCCACGGCGTAGCTCTGGAAGAGCTCGCCCACCTGGTAGAAGAGCATGACGGCGCAACCCTCGGCCGCTTGGGGCTCGGTCTCGGGGAAGAGGATGGTGGCGAAGGCGCCGATGGTGGCGACGGTCATGAGGAAGGCCTCGTCGAACGCCTGCCCGCGGCGGATGTTGCGCCATGCCTTGATGAGCACGTCGTAGCCGGCGATGAGGTAGGGCACGAGGTAGAGGGCGAACGCGACATACGGGCTGTACGCCCCGAACGCCCGCGCGAGCACGCCCGTCTTCTCGGCAACCAGGATGACGGCGAAGAGGCCAATTGCGAGGAGGATGCGGTTGCGCCACGCGCGCTGTTTCTTGTTCATGTAAAAACACCCCAGGGGTTTTTCAACGTTGCCTATTTGAGCATATGTTCATGTGTTCGACAGGAGGCTGCTCCGCGCTCCGACGAGGCGAGGCGGTTAGCGCAGGATCTCACAGTCGGGCTCGAGGTCGGCGGTGAGCTTCACCACGCGGTCGAGCACCTCGTCGAAGTCGGCGTCGTCGGCCGTGGTGAGGGTGAGCTTCTGGGTCAGGAAGTTCACGCGCGCCTTCTCCACGCCGGGGAGCTTGCTGATGGCGTCCTCGAGCTTCTGGGCGCAGACGGCGCAATCGATCTCATCGAGTTTGAATGACTTGCGCATGGCGGGTTCCTTTCTTCGCAGCGTGCGGTGCCGCGCGGCTTATTCGCAGATATGGCTCATGCCCTGGGCGAGCATGGTGTGGACGTGGTCGTCGGCGAGCGAGTAGATGAGGCTGCGCCCGTCGCGATCGAAGCGCACGAGGCGCGCCTGCTTCAGGATGCGGAGCTGATGGCTCACGGCGCTCTGCGTGGCGCCGATGGTCTCGGCGATGTCGCCCACGGAGCGCGGCGTGTCGAAGAGCGCGTACAGGATCTTGATGCGCGTCGTGTCGCTGAACACCTTGAAGAGGTCGGCGAGGTCGAGCAGCAGCTCCTCGTCGGGCATGCAGGGCTCGTCGCCGGGTACCGCGGTCGCGGTGGTGTCGGTCATGCTCGCTCCTTTCAACATATGTGCATACGTTCAGATGTTGTTATCTATGATTATATGAACGCATATTCATATGTCAAGGAAAAAGGGGATCGATTTTGGCGCCGGGCGCGCTCGTTTTCCCGTGCAGGGGCGCGTCCACCACGAGAACAGCGCCCCTGAAGCATGTTCGAGCCTCGATACTGAGTGGGATTGGGCGCTCGCCGAGTAGACCGCGCATGCAGCCGATGCCCACCTGCGGTTTTCCGCGCCATTCAGGCTGGCTACGTGCCGGGTTCGAAATCCCACACAGTATCGAGGCTCGAGCACGCGCGCGGGGGAGGGCGAGCACACCGAAACCGCCCCGATCCCAAGGGAACCGGGGCAGCGACGGAAGCAACTCGGATTTACGGGCGATCCTGTGGACCCTGCCTACGTGTTCGGCCCCTGGACGAACCAGAGCAGGTCGGACGCGAACGGGTCGGGGCAGAAATCGAGCCGGATGCAGGCTACGGCGCCCGGGGAGAAGCTCAGCTCCGCCCCGCAGAGGCGCTCGGCGACGCGCTCCATGAACGGGATGTGCCCCACGGCGATGACGCACGGCGCGTCGCTCGCGCGGAGCTCATCGAGAAACGCCTCCTCGTCTTGCTCGAAGAGGCAGGGGAGCGGCGTGACCGGGCGCTCGCCGATCGCCGCGACCACCGCCTCCGACGTCTGCCGGGCGCGGAGCGCGGGGCTCGTCCAGATCACGGCCGCGGCGCGCTCCTCGGCGCCGAGGAGCGAGAACGAGCGGGCGAACCCGTCCGGTGCGGCAAGCGCCGCCTGCCCGTCGGGCGTGAGGGAGCGGTCGGCATCCGCCATGCCGGGCTGCGCCCGCTCGGCGCGACCATGGCGGACGAGGATGAGCATGCGATCCATGAGGTACTCCAATCCCTCGGGTTACCAGCTCCATACCGTTGTGATACCCAGCTTGGGGCTCAGCTGAACTCGACGACGGCGTACGGTTTGCCGTCCGGGGCGTCGAGGACGACGACGGTGCGCCCGTCCTCCTGCGCGTACCGGGGATAGATGGTGTCGCCGAGCACCGCCGAGCGCCGGTAGTCCACGCGCACGCACGCGGGCACGATGTCGCTCGGCAGCACCTCGAGGGCGATCTGCACGTATTGGCCGTTGTTGACGTGCTCGTTCGTGTCGATCTGGTGGCGGAGCACCGTGAGCGGAGTGCCGGGCGCGAGGGCATCGGGCACGCGCACGCGCCGCGTCTCCTCGGGCATGGGAAGCGGTTCGTGGGTGCCGTAGCAGGCGGTGTCCTCCGCGGTCGGGCGGATGGGCCGGCCGCTTGCAAGGTCGATGAGCGCCCACGTGGAGCGCGCCTTCGCGATGAGGGAGCCCGCCTCGTCGCGCAGGAAGAAGAAGCGCGTGGCCGAGAGGCTCTTGAACGAGCTCGCGAACGTCCCCGCCGTGACGCGCTCCGCGAGGCGGGGGTAGCGCTCGATGACGATCTGCCAATGGGTGAGCACCCAGGCGCGCTGGTGCTCCTTGAGCCACAGCATGCCCATGCCGAGCTCCTCCGACTGGAAGGTGCTGCAATCCTGAAAGTAGTCGATGAGGGCGGGGAGGGTGAGCTGGCCGCGATGGTCCACCTCGCTGTAGCGGATGCGCGCGTCGAATTCGAAGATCGCGCTCGTGCCCGGTGCTTCCATGGCCATGCGATGCCCTCCAAAGGTTCGAGATGGGTCGGGGTGCTTCGTATGTGAGGATAGCACGGTGCGGCGGGCGGTGGGCGCGGTGGGGTTTCGTCGCGAGCCGCTCCCGGGCGGCACCCACGCCCTCGTCCGCCCCGTCCGGCGCCTACGCCCGGGGCGAGAACATGTTCTTGCGCGCGAACTCCGCCTGCACGGTGCGGAGCATGAGGTCGGCGTCGGCGAGGCCCAGGTGCCGCTCCTTCTCGTCCTGGGCGAGCGTCCCGCGGCGCCGCGCCCAGTTCTCCAGGCTCGCGGGCGCGCTCTCGCGCGGGAGCGCGGCGACCTCGCCGTCGAGCCTGCGGCAGATGTCGCGCGAGTCGATGACCGCGATCTGGCCGGCGCGGCGCGCCTCGGCGTAGCCGTTGAGGTGCAGGCGGAACCACGAATCCTCGAACGCGGCGTTATGCGCCATGATGGGGTAGCGCTTCATGAGGTCGAGCAGGCCGGCCTGGGCCTCCGTATCGGTGCGGAAGGGCGTCTTGCCCTCGAGGTCGTCCCAGGTGATGCCGTGGATGCGCGTGAGCGGGACGCCTGTGGTGCGGTACGGCTCCTCGGGCAGGCCGTAGAAGCGCTCACCGCCCGCGAACGGCTTAGAATCCGCGGCGAGCTCCATGAGCTCGAGGCCCATATTGATGATGTAGCCGCGCTCCGGGGCGGTGCCGGTGGTCTCAATATCGATGCCGATGACCACCCCGCGCACCGGCGCGCTCACGTAGGCGACGGCGAGCGCATCGCGGTCGCCCGCGACCTCGCGCTCCACCTCGGAGGCGGGGCGCTGCTGCATGGTCGCGATGCCCCGGCAAAGGTCCGCCTCCGAGAGGTTCCGCGCGAGCGCCACGGAGTTCAGGTTACGCAGCTTCTCCTCGCCGATCTGGTCGCACAGGGCGCGGTTGCGGTCGGCGAGCTCGCGCACGATGTCGAAGGGGAAGCCGGGATCCTCGTCGCTGGAGAACGCGTCGAGCAGCGCCCGCAGCGCCTCCTCGTTGCGCTGCCGCTCGGACTGGAGCGCGGCGTCGCCCCCGAAGAGGAGCGGCATCGAGGGCTGCATCGTGTAATCGAGGGCCTGCTCAACGTTCACGGCCATCACCTTCCGTGCGAGTAAAGTTTGCTTAGCTAAACTATCGTGCGTACAATAGCAGATTCCGAGGAGGCGAAACGGCGCCGCCGCGAGGGGTATGAACCCTTGGAGGAGCCGGAGCGCCGCGCGCCCGCGCCCACGGGGCTCGGTGCCCCGCAAGCGCCCCGCGCCGCCGGACGCCTC
>CAPI01000101.1 GCA_000333815.1 [Collinsella] massiliensis | reverse complement strand
GCGATAATGCCACGGCTCGAACGAGATGCCGGTGATGTCCGTCTTATCCGACGGATAGCGCTGGATGAAGCCATATTCGTGGGCATGTTCCGCAAGCCAATCGTAGAGCCCCTCATTGCCGAGGGCGTCGTTGATGTCGACGGCGAGCCCGAGCTCGTGCTCGCTCGTGCCGGGCTCCGCGACCCATCGGCGAGCCTCCCGTTCGGCTGCTTGCGGCGCGAGCCCATCGCCCTCATACGACTCGATCCGGTCCTCGAGGATCTGCTCCTGGTCATCACGGGTGCGGAAGCCCGAGCTCACGCAGGGGGTGTATCCCGCTGTGCTCGCTGCGCGGAAGAGCTCCTCGAGCGGCTGGGCAATGCGCTCGTCGACGCGTTGCCCGTTCGAGAGCTCGACCGTCGAGACGGTGAAGTCGTCGGGCAACGGGTGCGTGGAGTTCACCAACGTGAGGTTCCAGGGCAGGTTGTCCGTTTCGAAGTCGCGCGGTGCGGTGAAAGCCGTGAGGTCACGCGCCAGGAGGGCGAGCACCGAAAGAAACGCCACTGCCGCGAGGACGGCCAGCACCGCGCGCCTACGGCGCCGGCGGGCCGCGCCGCGCGGGAGCTTGGATTGGGCGCGTCGTGCCGACTGTACGGGATGGTGCGGGCGTGGCGGCGAATTCCGCACTGCACGGTTGGCGGCAGCCGGTTGCGCCAGGGAGGGATTGCCGGCATGCCGGCGCAGTGCTCGAGCGCGTCGAGCGTCGGGGATGTTCGCCATGGGGATGTGCTCCCTTCATTTGATGGGGGGGTGAGCGCTGCGGCGGCGCTTGCGCCATCGTAGGCGGCGTGCGCCTTGGGCATCCCATGGCGAATCCTTGCCTTTGGTTATCTAGACCTTACCGATTCCTTATCTCTGCCACGCCGCTCTCTGGCCAGGCTGTTTCGTCGGTACAATGGGCGCTATGGACGGAACCAAGACCATATTGGTCGTCGATGACGACCCTGCGATCGTCGAGCTCGTTGCCGAGACGCTCGAGTCCGCCGGCATGCGCGCGGTGCGGTGCCTTGATGGCGTCGCGGCGCTCGACCGACTCGAAGCGGGTCGCATCGACCTGGTGATGCTCGATGTCATGATGCCGGGGCTTGACGGCTACGAGGTCTGCTGCCGCATCCGCGCGCGGTCGCATGTGCCGGTGATCTTCCTCTCGGCAAAAGACGAGGAGCCGGATAAGGTGGTCGGCCTCATGAGCGGGGGCGACGATTACATCACCAAGCCGTTCTTGCCCCGCGAGCTCGTTGCGCGCGTGAAATCGTGTTTGCGCCGCGCCTCATATGCGCTCGGCGACGCGGCTGCCGATACGCTCTATTGCCGCGGCATCGAGATCGACCGCGCGGCGCATACGGCGCTGCTCCATGGATGCGCCCTTACCCTCACGCCCAAGGAGTTCGATGTGCTCGCCTGCCTGCTCGCGGCGCACGGCCGACCGGTGAGCACGCGCGATCTCTACCAGGAGGTTTGGGGGGAGCGATACCTGCCGGGAAGCTCGAATTCCGTGATGGTGCACATCCGCCACCTGCGCGCCAAGTTGGCTTCCATCGACTCGGAGCAGACCTTCATCGAGACGGTGTGGGGCGTTGGCTACAAGATCGCGCCGTAGGACGATCCGCGGGCGCGGTATCGGGCGGGGCGATTCCGGGGGCGCTGCCGCTGGGGGCGTCCCAAGACAAGAAAGGGATGCAGATGAAGACGATGCAGGGCGTGCGCACGCGGCGGCACGACATCGCCGGCTTGCTCATGGGTTTCGCTGCGTTCACCGTCGCGTTCTGTGCGCTGGTGCTTGTGGCGCGCGAGCTCATCTGGCCGCCCCTTTCCAGCGTCATCGCCGACGTGACCTCGGTGTGGGTCGAGGTGCCCGAGGAGTCGGCCGACCTGTATCGCATGCTCGGCTATCAGGAAGGCTCCCGCTCGAACGGCATGCCGCAGTTTCGCGACCTCTCCGATTACCGCGCCATCGCCGATTTCATTCAGGGCCCCGTGGTGTGGGGTGCGTACGCCGCCGGTATCGCGGCGGTGGCCGTCTGGTGGACGGGCAGATGCGCCCATGCGGTGGATGAGGTTACGTATGCCGTCGCGTGCGTCGCCGATGGAGACGCTGCCGCGGAGCTCCCGCCGGGGCTCGCAGATGTTCAGCGCGAGTTCGCCCGTCTGAGAGAGCGGGCTCAGGCGGATGCGCGGGCGGTCCAGGCGGCCGAGGCCCGTAAGAACGAGCTGGTGGCATATCTCGCGCACGACATCAAAACGCCGCTGACCTCGGTGATCGGCTACCTGTCCCTGCTTGCCGAGGAGCCTGGCCTGTCGTCCGCGCGCCGCGAGCGCTATGCCCGCGCAGCCTTCGAGAAGGCCGAGCGGCTCGACGCCATGATGGACGAGTTCTTTGAGATCACGCGCTACAACCTGGGGGCAATTCCCATCGAGCGCGTGCAAACCGATGTGAGGACGCTCCTCGAGCAGCTCGTGGACGAGTTCTACCCCGTGGCGCAGGCGCGCGATGTAACGATCGAGCTGGATGTGCCCGATGGCTTCACGGCGTTCATCGACCCTGAGAAGATGGCGCGCGTGCTGGGGAACCTCATGAAGAACGGGCTCGCCTACGCAGATGCGGGGTCGACTCTATCATGTGGCATGTGCGCTCTGAACGCGTGGGCTCGCCTACGCAGATGCGGGGTCGACGCTCGTATGCCGGGCGCACGCTGAAGGGGAGCGCGCCGCGTTCGCAGTCGAGGATACGGGGCGCGAGATCTCGCCCGTGCACCTAAAGAGCATCTTTGAAAAGTTCTACCGTGCGGACGGTGCGCGTAGCGGCGGCGGCGCAGGCTTGGGGCTCGCTATCGCGAAGGAGATCGTCGAGGCGCACGGCGGATCCATCGAGGCCTCGAGCACGGAGGGCGTCACGACATTTACCGTGAGCGTCTAGCGGCGGGCCTCCCGCCCCATCGAACAAGGCTTGGACGAATCGTGGCGGCCGCGGCAGGCCGGGGCGGCCCGCACCCGCTGCGCTAGAATTAAGGGTTGCCATCTATGAAACGGAGCAACCATGTCCGATTCGTCCATCGTCATCCGCGGTGCCCGCGAGCACAACCTCAAGGACATCGACGTCGAGATCCCGCGCGACGAGCTCGTCGTCATCACCGGCCTCTCCGGCTCGGGCAAGTCGAGCCTCGCCTTCGACACCATCTATGCCGAGGGCCAGCGCCGCTACGTGGAGAGCCTCTCGAGCTACGCGCGGCAGTTCCTGGGCCAGATGGACAAGCCCGACCTCGACTCCATCGACGGCCTCTCGCCGGCGGTGTCCATCGACCAGAAGACCACGAGCAAGAACCCGCGCTCCACGGTGGGCACGGTCACCGAGATCTACGACTACCTGCGCCTGCTCTTCGCGCGCATCGGCACGCCGCACTGCCCGGAGTGCGGACGCGTCATCGAGCGGCAGACCACCGACCAGGTGGCCGACAAGATCCTCGAGGCGGGGCAGGGCCGGCGCGCCTTCGTGCTCGCGCCCGTGGTGTCCGACCGCAAGGGCGAGTTCGCCAAGCTCCTCGACGACCTGCGCTCCGAGGGCTTCTCGCGCGTGCGCGTGGACGGCGAGGTGCGCAGCCTCGATGAGCGCATCGAGCTCGACAAGAAGTTCCGCCACACCATCGAGGTCGTGGTCGACCGCATCGTGATCCGCGAGGGCTCCGTGGGGCGCATCGCGGAGGCCGTCGAGCAGGCGACGAACCTCGCACACGGCCGCGTGGCCGTCTACCTGCTGCCGGACCGCGACGCGCCGGAGGGCACGGAGGGCGAGCTCCTCACGTACTCGCTCGCGCTCGCCTGCCCCGAGCACGGCCATTCCATCGACGACCTGCAGCCGCGCGACTTCTCGTTCAACGCGCCCTACGGCGCCTGTCCCGAGTGCGACGGCCTGGGCTTCAAGAAGGTCGTGGACGCCGAGGCGCTCATCGAGGACCCGTCGCTCTCCATCGAGAAGGGGGTCTTCGGCAGCTTCTTCGGCAAGTCGAACTACTACCCGCAGATCTTCCGCGCCCTCGCCAAGCACCTCAAGGTCGATCCCGCCACGCCCTGGCGCGACCTGCCCAAGCGCGTGCAGCGGGTCTTCCTCGACGGCCTGGGCGACAAGAAGATGCGCGTGGACTATCACACGCAGGACGGCCGCGACACGCACTGGTTCACCAAGTACTCCGGCGTGCGCAACATCCTCTACGAGCGCTACATCGAGACGACGAACGAGAACACGAAGGCCCGCCTCGAGCGCTACATCCGTGAGGAGCCGTGCTCGGCCTGCCACGGCGCGCGCCTGCGCCCCGAGATGCTCGCCGTCACGGTGGGCGGCAAGTCCATCTACGAGGTCTGTTGCATGAGCTGCCGCGAGTCGCTCGCGTTCTTCGAGGGCCTCGAGCTCACCGAGCGGCAGGAGTTCATCGGCGGGCGCATCGTGAAGGAGATCCTGGAGCGCCTGCGCTTCCTCGTGGACGTGGGGCTCGACTACCTCACGCTCGACCGCGCCTCGGCGACGCTCTCCGGCGGCGAGGCCCAGCGCATCCGCCTCGCCACGCAGATCGGCGCGGGGCTCATGGGCGTCCTCTACATCCTGGACGAGCCCTCCATCGGCTTGCACCAGCGCGACAACGAGCGGCTCATCGCCACGCTCGAGCGCCTGCGCGACCTCGGCAACACGGTTATCGTGGTCGAGCACGACGAGGACACCATCCGCGCGGCGGATTTCGTGGTGGACATGGGTCCGGGCGCGGGCGAGCACGGCGGCGAGGTCGTCTGCGCGGGCACGCCGGAGGACATCATGGCCTGCCCCGCCTCGCTCACGGGCGCCTACCTCACGGGCAAGCGGATGGTCCGCCTGCCCGAGGAGCGCCGCAAGCCCGGCCGCGGCGCGCTCGTGATCCGCGGGGCGCGCGCGAACAACCTGCAGAACGTCACGGCGAAGATCGAGTTCGGCACGTTCACCGTGGTGACGGGCGTCTCGGGCTCGGGCAAGTCGAGCCTCGTGACCGATACCATCGCGCCGGCGCTCACGAACGCAATCCACCACTCCGCCCGCCCTGTGGGGCCGTACCGCAAGCTCGAGGGGCTCGAGGAGATCGACAAGGTCATCGACATCGACCAGTCGCCCATCGGGCGCACGCCGCGATCGAACCCCGCCACCTACATCGGGCTCTGGGACGACCTGCGGGCGCTCTTCGCGAGCGTGCCCGAGAGCAAGGCGCGCGGCTACAGCCCTGGGCGCTTCAGCTTCAACGTGCCCGGCGGCCGCTGCGAGGCGTGCAAGGGCGACGGCCAGATCAAGATCGAGATGCACTTCCTGCCCGACATCTACGTGCCGTGCGAGGCCTGCGGCGGCAAGCGCTACAACCGCGAGACGCTCGAGGTCACCTACCGCGGCAAGTCCATCTCGGACGTGCTCGACATGTCCGTGACCGAGGCGCTCGCGTTCTTCGGCAACATCCCGCAGATCAAGCGGAAGCTGCAGACGCTCTACGACGTGGGCCTGGGCTACGTGCGCCTGGGGCAGCCCGCCACGACGCTCTCGGGCGGCGAAGCGCAGCGCGTGAAGCTCGCCAAGGAGCTGCACCGCCGCCAGACGGGCAAGACCTTCTACATCCTGGACGAGCCCACCACGGGCCTGCACTTCGAGGACGTGCGCCAGCTCATCGATGTGCTGCAGCGCCTCGTGGACGCGGGGAACACCGTGCTCGTGATCGAGCACAACCTCGACGTCATCAAGGTGGCCGACCGCATCATCGACCTGGGTCCCGAGGGCGGCTCGGGCGGCGGGCGCATCGTGGTCTCGGGCACCCCGGAGCAGGTCGCCGCCTGCCCGGAGAGCTACACGGGCCGCTTCCTCGCGCCCATCCTGGAGCGCGACCGCAAGCGCCAGGCGATGTAGCGAACGGGCTGGCTGGATGGGTTGGTTGGGGACGTGTTCCGTTCAACCCATTCGGGAACGGTTGGGGTCGGCCGGCGCCGCCCTCCAGCGAATGGGTTGAACGGAACACGTCCCCAACCAACCCATCCGACCCGCACCCGCGACCCTTGGGAGTGATGATGGCGAAGCGCGAGAAACTGCAGAAGACGAACGCGATGCGCGAGCTCGACCGCGCGGGCATCGCCTACGGGGTGCGCACCTACGAGGTCGACGAGAACGACCTCTCCGGCGTCCATGTGGCCGAGCAGCTGGGCGAGGAGCCGGGCCAGGGCTTCAAGACGCTCGTCTGCGAGGCCCCGGGCGGCGGCCACGTGGTGTGCTGCATCCCCGTGGCCGAGGAGCTCGACCTGAAGCGCGCCGCGCAGGTGGCGGGGGAGAAGACGCTCTCCATGATGCACGTGCGCGACCTGGTGCCCGTGACCGGCTACATGCGCGGCGGCTGCTCGCCCGTGGGCATGAAGAAGCGCTTCCCCACGCTCATCGACGAGACCTGCGAGCTCTGGGACGAGATCTTCATCTCGGGCGGCCGGCGCGGGCTGCAGCTCGTCATCGCGCCCGACGACCTCGTGGCGTTCACGGGCGCGACGGTCGCCGCCATCACGCGGTAAAGCAGCTGCGAAACGCGGCTCGCACCGCCCTGCAGCCCCGCGCTTCTGTGTAGGTGCTCTGGTTATCGCTTGGAGAATCGCTGTGGCCGGTGGCCGCATTTTTCATGGTTGCTATAGTTTATGCGTTCGAGCGAACGAGAGGATTATCCCGCATGCATTTGAAGCGATTCTCATCCGCCGTCGCCATCTTCGTCTCGGCCGTGCTCGCCCTGGGCACGTTCCCCTTGGCGGCAGGCGCCGTGCCATCGAGCGAGCTGCAGGATCAGGTCGATGCGGCCTATGCCACGCTCACCGAGTACTCCAACGAGCTCGAGACCGCGAACAACAAGCTCTATGAGCTCCAGCAGGACCTGGACGCCACGCAACAGGAGATCGACCAGGCCGAGCAGGACATCGCCGAGCTCGAGGAGAAGCTGGCGGACGGCCAGGAGCGCCTCGCGGAGCGCCTTGCGGAATCGTACAAGCAGGATTCCTCGGGTAGCCCGCTCTCCGTGCTCGTGGGCGTCTCGGACTTCGAGGAGCTCGTCACGCAGCTCTACTACGCCAACCGCATGATCGACTACGACTCCGAGCTCGTCGAAGAGGTCAAGGCCACGCGCACCGAGCTCCAGGAGCGCCGCGACGAGCTCGCGGAGCAGGAGGCGGAGCAGCAGCGGCTCGTGGACGAGCAGAAGCAGACGAACGCCGAGATCGAGAGCAAGGTCGCCGAGCAGCAGGCCTACTACGAGGGCCTCGACAGCCAGCTCCAGGCGCAGCTCGCCGAGGAGGAGGCGCGCCGTGCGGCCGAGGAGGCCGCGCGCCTGGCCGCCGAGCAGGAGGCGCAGAACAACGCCCAGAACAACACCGATACCGGCAGCAACGGCGGCGACAACGGCGGCAGCACGAATACCGGCAACACGAACTCCGGCAGCGCCCCCACGAGCGTCGTCGACGTCGCCCTCGCCCAGGTGGGCAAGAGCTACGTGTGGGCCGCCGAGGGGCCGAACGCGTTCGACTGCTCGGGCCTCGTGACCTACTGCTACGGCCAGCTCGGCTACTCCATCGTGCACTACTCCCAGGGCCAGTACAACCTCGTCGCGAGCCTGGGGCACCTCGTGTACGACACCGCCTACCTCAAGCCGGGCGACCTCGTGTTCTGGGGGTACGGCGGCAGCGGCAGCGCCATCTACCACGTGGGCATCTATATCGGCGGCGGCCAGTACGTGCACGCCTCCTCGCCCGGCGTGGGCGTCGTGGTGAGCACGCTCTACACGGGCGGCAACTTCGCGGGCGGCGGCTCGCCGGTGTAAGCCGCCGCGCGGGCGTGGTGCCCGAAGGCGATTCGATGCGGCGCCTCCGTGGACGCGGGGGCGCCGTGCTATCTAGGAAGGTCGTGAAGGATGTCAGAGCTCGAGCGAGATGATGCGGGGAACCGGCGCGCGCAAGATGCCGAGATGCCCGTGATCGCGGCCGACATGCCGTCCGTCGCGCAGCCCGTCGACGAGATGCTTCCCGGCGAGGAGAGCGAGGAAGAGGTCGAGGAGCTCGTATCGCGCAAGGCGAACGGCGCGAGCCTGCTCGTGATCGTGAGCCGCATCACCGGCTTCGGCCGCACGATGGCGCAGGCAAACGCGCTCTCGGGCGCGCTCATGTCGGTCGCGAGCTGCTACACGGTGGCCTCGACGCTCCCGAACGCCCTTTACGAGCTCGTGATGGGCGGCATGCTCATCACCTCGTTCCTCCCGGTGTACCTCTCCGTCCGCGGCCGGCTCGGGCGCGAGGGCGCGGCCGCGTACGCCTCGAACCTGCTCTCGCTCATCCTCATCGTCATGGGCGTGCTCTCCGTCATCTGCCTCGTCTTCGCCGTGCCCATCGTGTGGACGCAATCCGCCGGTGCGGACGAGGCGTTCGATTTCGACCTCGCGGTGTGGTTCTTCCGCTTCTTCGCGTTCGAGGTCATCCTCTACGGCATGTCGTCGGTCATCTCGGGCGTCCTCAACGCGGAGCGCGACTACCTGTGGAGCACCGCGGCGCCCATCGTGAACAACGTCATCACCATCGCATCGTTCACGCTCTACGCCTTCCTCGTGCGCGGCGGCATCATGGGCTGGCGCGAGGGCCTCATCATCCTGGCGATCGGCAACCCGCTCGGCGTGGCCGCGCAGGTGATCATGCAGCTGCCCGCCCTCAGGCGCCACGGCGTGCGCCTGCGCCTGCGCGTGGACCTGCACGACCCTGCCATCCGCGAGACGCTCACCATCGGCCTGCCCACGCTCATCGTCACGCTCTCGGCCTTCCCCACGAACGCGGTGCAGTCGTCGTGCGCGCTCCAGGTCACCCCGAACGGCGCGGCCATCTCATACTATTCGCGCGTGTGGTACGTGCTGCCTTATTCCATCCTCGTGATCCCCATCACCACGGCGATGTTCACCGAGCTCTCCAACTTCCGCGTCGCGGGGCGCATGGACGCCTTCCGCCGCGCGGTGACCTCGGGCATCCGCAAGGTCGCGTTCACCTCGATCCCCTGCATGATGCTGCTCATGACGTTCGCGCCGTACCTCATCGCGGTGCTCGGCGGCCTCGACGCGGAGGACGCCGCGCTCACGGCGACCTACCTGCAGGTGCAGTCCCTCGCGCTGCCGCTCTACGGCATCTCGACGTACCTGCAGAAGGTGTGCTCGTCGCTCATGCGCATGAAGATCTACGCGATCGCGAGCCTCGTGGCCGCCGTCGTCCAGGTGGTGTTCTGCCTCGCGCTCACCCCGCTCTACGGCCTTTACGTCGTGCCCCTGAGCTCCACGTTCCTGTTCCTCGCGGTGGACGCGATCTCGCTCGTGTCCATCCGGCGCGAGGTGGGCGCGTTCGGTCTGCGCTCCGTGATCGCGCCGTGCCTGCGCGCGGCGGGCTTCGGCCTTCTGGGCTCCGCGGTGGGCTGGGTGGTGCTCCAGGCGCTCACCATGCTCATGGGCTCCCCGAGCGGCACGCTCCAGGGCCTCGTCTTCGTGGCGGCGGCCGGCGTGCCGGCGATCATCGTGTCGTTCGGCCTGCCCTATGCGCTCGGCGTCTCCGAGGCGCCCTTCTTCGACGGGATCTTCGGTCGCATCGCGCGCCTGGTCAAGCGCGGGTAGGGGTTTCGGGCACGTCGGACCCGCAGCCAAGCGCGCTCGCACCCGCGGCTAAGCGCGCTCGCGGCGGTTTTCAGCGCTATCGCGAGGGCCCGGCGCGGCCTGCGAATCCCAAAGTGCGCGAAACGAGCGTTTTATAGGCACCCCCTCAAGTAGCCAGAGGGTGTGCGCTAACAAAAGCGCAGGTAGCCGAGTCGCCGTTTTTTCGGCTACTCGGCTACCCCCGTATAAACCGCTCGTTTCGCGTCATTTGGGAAGCGCGACGGCGCTCCGCCCCTCGATATGGCGCTATGCGCGGCGCTCGACGTGGCGACGGACGATTGCGACGGCCTCGGGCAGGCGCGCGATGTCGATGTCGGTGGGGAGCCCCACGACGCCGCCGTAGCGCGCGCGGAACGCCCGGTACCTCGGGTCCTCCTTCGACATGCCGTAGGCGGAGAGGTCGAGCGCGCCCGGGTAGAACGGCATGCGGTACCAATCGACGCAGTACAGGCCGGAGGCGCGCAGCTCGGCGATGAGGGGGTCGGCGGCCTCCTCGCTCGGCAGCACGATGGGGAAGCGGATGAGCGACTGGTCGCGCGCCGCACCGTATACCGCGCCCGGGATCTCGAGGCCGTCAAGGTTCCCAAGCTCCTCGAGGTAGCCGCGTGTCCATTCCCTGCGGCATGCCTCGTCCGCGTCGAGCGTGGGGAAGGCGTCGAGGATGCGCTGGGCGATCCGCGGGCTCGGGAGGTAGCCAGGGTAGGGGAGGCGCCCGGCGCGCTCCATGTCAGCCACGGGCGGCTCGAGGCGCCCGCTCGCCGTGAGGCGCGCGCGCAGGGTGCGGCTCAAGCCGTGCGGAAGGTGCGCGAGCACGCGATTTTGCAGGCTGTAGTGCTGGGCGGCGGCGTCGATGCGACCCGGGAGCGGCTGCAGCGCGTCGAAGGCACGCGTGAGCGCATCGTAGAGCGCCTGGTCCTCCATGCCCGGGTTCACCCAGATCGCGCCACCGAATCCCACGCCCAGCTGCTTCTCGATACCGATCGAATGGATGGAGATGTCGGCGAGCGGGGCTCCGGAGGCGTCGCGGGCCATGCGGGCCACGCAGTGCGCGCTGTCCTCCACGTAGAGCGCGCCCGCCGCATGCGCCTTCGCCGCGCAGGCGGCGCTCTTCGCCTCGTCGATCATGCCATAGGAGTGCTGGTCGATGACGGCGCGCACGGCACCGTCCAGGGCGAGCGCCTCGGCGTCGACGGTGAGGGTCGCCGGGTCGATGTCCGCGTAGCTCGGCGTGAGCCCGGACGAGGTGATGGAGTCGACGGCCGTGCAGCCCGTGAAGAGGGTCGTGACGACGCGCCCGTCACCGCGCTCCTCGCGCAGCGTGCGGAACACCTCGCGCATGCCGTAGCGCGCCTTGAACACGAGGTGCCAGTCCCGGGCATGCGTGCCCGTGCGCCGGGCGAACGCCTCGCGCAGGTTCCAGAGGGCGTCGGTGGTCTCATGCTGCTGCGGCATCGCTTGCATCCTTTCGTCTGGAGCCGCGCCCCGGCGGCCGGGGTGCTAGAACGAGGTGTCGGTCGCCTCGGGGTAGTAGCGCGCGAACTTCCTGATCTGGTTCTTCTCGGTGAGCTCGACATCGATCATGCGGCGCAGCCCGCGGTCGGCCGCGTAGCGCTGGGGATCGAACACGCGCTTGCGCAGGATGAGGTCGTTCACCTCGGCGAGGAGCTCCTCATCGCGCACGTAGCGGCGCAGGAGCGAGAGCGGCACGAGCGTGTAGAGGGCGGGCGCCCCCGCGATGCGCACGTCGTCGTCCGCCCCGTCGATCGCGTCGCGCACGAGGACCTCCATGGGGTTCACCCCGCCCGCGACGTTGTAGTAGGAGTTGCGGCCCATGCGCGGGTTGCAGTCGAGGAAGATCTCGCGGCCCGTGGCGGGGTCGCGCTTCACGTCGAAGTTCGCGAAGCCGCGGTAGCCGGCGTCGGCGAGGAGCGCGGCGGCGCGCCTCCAGAGCTCGGGCTTCTCGCGGATGACCATGGCGACGGGGTTGCCGAGCATGGCGGGCGCGTGGTCCTCGAGGAGCACCTGGGCGGCGCCGAGCAGGCGCGGCTCGCCGTCGCGGCCGATGTAGAGCGTGAGCGAGTCCATGTAGGTGTCGTCGCCGCCGATGAGCTCCTGGACGAGGAAGTCGCCCGCGAAGCCCGAGGCGCGCAGGTCGCGCCAGAGCTCGTCGAGTTCGGCCTGGGCGGTGATGTAGTAGACCTTCTTGAAGCCCTTGAGCAGGGTGTCGTAGTACCCGGCGGACACGGCCGGCTTGGCCACGACGGGGAAGGGGATCTGCGAGGGCGCGATGGGCTCCGTGCCGGCGAGGCGCACGACCTCGGTGCGCGGCGCCTCGAGCCCGTGCTCGCGGCAGAGACGGGCGAAGGTGCCCTTGTCGCACACGGCGTCGAACGCCGCGCGCGGCGGGATGGTGCACGAGACGTACGTCGGCAGGTCGCCGTGGATCTCCTCGAGGGTCTCGATGAGCGGGTCGGTGTTCGCGACGAGCACGATGCGCCGCTCGGGGAAGCGCGCGTGTACTGCCTCGAGCCCTTCGAGGAGCGGGCCTGCGGCATAGGCGTCGATGAGGTGGGTCTCGGCGATCTTGGAGTGGACGATCGCGCCGATGAAGCCCGGGCCCATGGCGATGCTCTTCACGCCGAACGCCTCGTGGAACTCGCGGATGAGCGCGTAGGACCCGATGTCGCCGCCGAGGACGACGGGGATGAAGTCGGTGCGCGTGGGCGTTGCGGATGCAGGCATATATGTCTCCGGAATCGGTTGGGTGCTCGTTCGGGCGGCGCGCGGGAGCTCCCGCCGGCCGCGTGGTCACGGGCGATTATAGCCCACCGGCACGGCGCTGCGGGAATTACCCGAATCCTCCAGAGAGGGGAGGGTGCGCGGGGAGGGCGCGCGGCTCCGATGCGTCCCACGCGGCGATAGCGCGCCGCCCGCGCCGCGGTGTCCGCGTGGTGTTGTATGATGCGGGTGGACGAAAGGGGTCGCCATGGCAGAGATCGGCAAGCATGTGAAACCCATCGAGCGCGCGCAGGACGAGCCCACCGCGGCGAGCGCGCGCACCGTGGCGGCATGCCTCGCCGTCTCGGTGGCCATCGTCGCGCTCATCTGCCTCGTCCAGGTGCCGAAGTACGCCATGCCGGACGATTTCATGCAGGACCTCTACGCGCGCGGCGCCTACCTCGATACGCCCGGCTTCCTCATGCTCTACTCGCTCGTGGGGTTCAGCGCGCCCATCTCGTGGCTGTACGCGCTCCTGCCCGCCGTGCCGTGGTATCCCGTGGCACTGCTCGGCCTCATCGCCATCTCGTTCGCCGCGGTGGGGGTGACGGCGGTCTCGGCGCGCGTTCCCGCACCGCTCAAGGTGTTCCTGGCGCTCGCGCTCGCGCTCTGCGAGGTCATGGTCACGGTGTACCTCACGTACACGATCGTCGCGTTCATCGCGTGCGCGGCGGGCGTGGTGCTCGTGCTGCGCCGCGCGGCCTTCTGCCGGCCACGGGGGTTCCGCGCGTCCGACGTCCTCGCCTTCGCGCTCATCGTGGAGGGCTTCTCGCTGCGCCCGGAATCGGGTGCGGCGGCCCTCGTGCTGTTCGTGCCCTTCCTGGTGTGGGCGCTCGCGTGCAACCGCAACGCGCGGACGATGGCCTTCGCCGTCGGCGTGGTTGCGGCCATGGGGCTCTCGTACGCCGCTGGCCAGGTGGCCTGGCGCATCACCCCGGGCTGGGAGGAGTTCCAGCAGACGTTCAAGGCGGCCCAGGCCGTCGCGGACTATCCCGTGGTGGACTACGAGGACGTGCAGCAGGTCGCGCCCGAGCTCTCGCAGACCGACGTGGACATGATCTACGAGTTCATCTTCGTGGACGCCGACACCTATTCGCTCGAGACGTTCCAGGCGCTCGACGGGGTGGTCGAGGGTTACGGCCTCGCGACGATGCTCGCGGGCATGGTCGCGCGCGTGTCGTTCACGGCGTTCGCCTTCGGGCTTCTGGTGGTGCTCGCCGCCACGGCGGGCTTCATCTGCGCCGCTAGGCGCCTCCCCGCGGGGGCGTGCGCGGTCGCGTGGGCCATCCCCGCGCTCGCGCTCGCCGAGTTCCTGCTCATCTTCCTCAGGGCGCGCCTCAAGATCCACGTGTTCCTGCCCGTCTTCATCGTGGCGCTCTTCGCCCTCGTGGTGTGCTGCCTCATCCCGGCACGGCGGGGCGGCGACCCGCGCGCGGAGCGCCCGCTCGGCGTCTTCCTGGGGCGCGTGGTGCCCGCGGCCGGCGTGCTCGCCTACGCCGCCGTCCTCGGCCTCTTGTGGGTCACCTACGTCCGGCCGCTGCAGGCGTCGCTCGGCAACGAGCTCACCGCGAACACCGAGGCGTACCTCGCATCCCATGAGGATCAGCTCGTGCTCTTCACCAACACGCAGGGCATCGTCATGAACGACGACATCTTCTCCTTCGACGCCTGGCGGCAGCCGGACAACGCGGTGTTTATCGGCGGCTACGAATACTACACGCCCTCGTGGGAGACCTTCCTTACGCGCGAGGGGCTCACGCGCGACGGCTTCTTGCTCAACCTCATCGACAACGACGACATGGTGACGGCGAGCTACCCCGAGCAGGCGGAGCTCATCGCGACGTACCTGAGCGAGCACAGCGGGCAGGCGGTCGAGGCCGAGCGCGTGGAGACCCTGGGCGAGACGACCTCGGGCGACGAGGACGTGTGCATCTGGCGGTACCGCACGGCGTAGGGCGGGCGAGCCCCGCGCGGCATGCCCTCGGCGCATGAAAAAAGCCGCCCGGAGGCGGCCAGCTGAGCGATGGAGCCGATGGCAGGAGTTGAACGCTGCATCCCCGGAAAACGAGACCGGTGCTCTAACGTTGAGCTACATCGGCGTGTGCAACTGCTCATTATACCTAAGCCCCGCGCTCGCGCAATATGTAAAAACACCCCAGGGGTTATTTTACATGCGCCCGCCTGGGGCAGCATGGTAGAGTAAGCGGTTGAAATCGAGGAAAGGCAGAGGTCATGGTCGAATACCGCGAGGTCACGGACGAGCGCGCATGGGACGAGCTCATCGAGGCGCATGCCGGCCACCCCATACAGGCATGGGGCTGGGGCGAGCTCAAGGCGCGCACCGGTTCGTGGAGCGCCCGGCGCATCGTGGTCGAGCGCGATGGCGCGTTCGCGGGCGCCGCGCAGGTGCTCGTGCGCAAGCTGCCCTGGCCCTTCGGCCATATCTGCTACGCCCCGCGCGGCCCGGTGGCCGATTGCGTGGAAGACGTCCCGCAGGTCGCGGACGACATCGCGGCGTGGTGCAAGGCGAACGTCTCGGCCGTGTCGCTCAAGATCGACCCGGCCATCGCCCCGGGCGCGGTCGAGCTCGGCCGCGGCTGGCAGCCGTCCGAGCAGATCGTGCTGCCCCGCACCGCGGCGATCGACCTCGCGCCCACGGAGGACGAGATCATGGCCGGCCTCCATTCCAAGAAGGCGCGCCAGTACATCCGCAAGGCGGGGCGCTCCGGCGTCACCGTGCGCCGCGCGACCGCGGCGGACCTCGATGCGATCATGGACATCTACCACCACACGGCGGACACGGACGACTTCGCCCTCCACTCCGACGAGTATTACCGCACGGCGTTCGAGGCGTGCGCCGACGTGAACCAGGTGTTCCTCGCCGAGATCGAGGGGCGGCCGCTCGCCTTCCTGTGGAACATCGCCACCTCGGGCACGGCCTTCGAGCTCTGGGGCGGCGTGACGGACGAGGGGAAGCGCCTGCGCGCGAACTACCTGCTCAAATGGCAGGCCATCTGCACCGCGAAGGAGTCGGGCAGCGCGCTCTACGACCTGAACGGCCTGCTCGAGGGCGGCGTGAGCACGTTCAAGCTGCTGTTCGCCGGCGAGCCCACGGTGTGGATGGGTGCGTACGACCGCCCGCTCTCGCCGCTCTACCGCGTGTGGGACGCCGCGCTCAAGCTCTATCGCCGCCTCTTCAAGTAGCGCGGGGCCGTCGATGCGACGCGATGGTTCCATGAGCGACCCCATGCGCCCGGCCGGCGCGAACGGGGACGCGGGCGTCCCCGCTCCGGACGCGCCCCGCGCGGCGACCCCCGCCCCCGGCACCGCCGCCGAGCACCTCGCCCGGCTCGCCGCCGAGGTGGCGCAGGTGCCCACGCAGCCCGGCTGCTATTTGTGGAAGGACGCCTCCGGCACGATCATCTACGTGGGGAAGGCCAAGAACCTGCGCGCCCGCATGCGCCAGTACGTGACGCTCGCCGACGAGCGCGCGAAGATTCCGCTCATGATGCAGCTCGTGGAGAGCTTCGACTACATCGTGGTCGACTCCGAGCACGAGGCGCTCGTCCTGGAGCGCGAGCTCATCGGCCAGTACCGCCCGTACTTCAACGTCGACTTCAAGGACGACAAGAGCTATCCCTTCATCGCCATCACGCGCGGCGACGTCTTCCCCGCCATCAAGTACACGCGCGAGAAGCACAAGCCCGGCACGCGCTACTTCGGCCCCTACACCGACAGTCGCGCCGCGCGCGACGTCATCGACACCATCCGCAAGGTCATTCCCATCTGCAGCGCGTCGTGCGCGGAGTGGAAGCGCACGCGCCGGCTCATCGAGGCGCACGCGGGCGACGAGGACATCATCGGCCTCATCTGCGCGCAGAAGGGCAGGCCCTGCTTCGACTACCACGTGGGGCGCGGCCCGGGGGCGTGCGTGGGCGCGGTGACGCCCGAGGAGTACGCCGGCTCCGTGCGCCGCGTGGAGCGGTTCCTCTCCGGCCGGCGCGGCGAGGTCGTGGACGAGCTCAAGGCCGAGATGGCCGAGGCCGCCGCGGACCTCGACTTCGAGCGCGCGGCGCGCGTGAAGCGCCGGCTCGAGGTGATCGACGGCCTGGACGACCGCCAGCAGGTCGTCTTCCCCTCGCGCGTGGACATCGACGTCGTGGGGTTCTTCCGCGAGGAGACGATCGCCGGCTCCTGCGTGTTCGCCGTGCGCGACGGCCGCATGCAGCGCAGCTGCGAGTTCATCCTCGACAAGGGGCTCGATGTGGGCGAGGAGGAGCTCGTGTCGGGCTTCATCAAGCGCTACTACGACGAGACCTCGGACATCCCCGCCGAGGTGGACGTGGCGGTGGAGCTCGAGGACGCCGAGCTTCTGGGCGAGTGGCTCACGGGGAAGCGCGGCCGCGTGTGCCGCCTACACCGCCCGCAGCGCGGCGAGAAGCGCCACCTGCTCGAGACCTGCGAGCGCAACGCGCGCCACGCCCTCATGCGCTACATGATGCGCACCGGCTACGCGGACGACCGCGCGAACCGGGCGCTGCTGGAGCTCGAGAGCGCGCTCGCCCTGCCCGCGCCGCCGCTGCGCATCGAGTGCTTCGACATCTCCACCATCCACGGCGCCTTCACGGTGGCCTCCATGGTCGTGTTCACGAACGGCCGGGCCGATAAGAGCCAGTACCGGCGCTTCCGGGTGCGGAGCATCACGGGCGAGGCGAACGACTTCCTCTCCATGCAGGAGGTGCTCGGGCGGCGCTACGCTCCCGAGCGCATGGCGGACGAGCGCTTCGGCAGCCGCCCCGACCTGCTCGTGGTCGACGGCGGCAAGCCCCAGCTCACGGCCGCGCTCACGCAGCTCGAGGCGCTCGGGCTCGACATCCCGGTCTGCGGCCTCGCGAAGGCGGACGAGGAGGTGTTCGTCCCCTGGGACGACGCCCCCGTCGTGCTGCCGAACGGCTCGGCCTCGCTCTACCTCATCAAGCAGGTGCGCGACGAGGCGCACCGCTTCGCCATCACCTTCCACCGCGAGCTGCGCGACAAGGCCATGACCGTGTCGATCCTCGACGAGGTGGAGGGCGTCGGCCCCACGCGCAAGAAGGCCATCATGCGGCATTTCGGCTCCATGAAGCGGCTGCGCGCGGCGAGCGCGGAGGACATCGCCGCCGTGAAGGGCGTGCCCGATCAGGTGGCGCAGGCCGTGTACGACACGCTGCGCGCGTGGGAGCGCGAGCTCGCGGGGGATGCCGAGGGCGCCGCGGGCGCGGAGAACGCTGCCGCGGGCGCGGAGCCTGCGGGCACAGAACCCGCTGCCGTGAGCGCGGAGCCCACGGGCGCGGGGGAGGCCGAGGGCGCGCGGGGATAGGCCCCGTTCGCGGTATACTGGAAGCGTCGTGTCCCGCGTGCAAGGAGGCCCCCATGGCAGACGTCAACCCCCAGGCGATCACCGCCGCCGAGCTCGCCGACCGCGTGCCCGACATCGTCGTCATCACGGGGATGAGCGGCTCGGGCCGTACGCAGGCCCTGCACGTCTTCGAGGACATGGGCTACTTCTGCATCGACAACCTCCCGCCGAGCCTCGTGCTCCAGCTCGCGCAGCTCGTGGGCATCAACACGGGCGTGGGGCGCCACCTCGCCGTCACATGCGACCTGCGCAGCCAGGGGCTCTTCGACGAGCTGCTCGACACCATCCAGAGCCTCCGCGACCACGAGATGAGTTGCAAGGTGGTGTTCCTCGACGCGTCGGACGAGGTGCTCATTCGTCGCTACAGCGAGAACCGCCGCCGGCATCCGCTCGCGAAGCCGGGCGAGACCACGGCCGACGCCATCCAGCGCGAGCGCACGCAGCTCGCCGCCGTGCGCGACCACGCGGACATGATCATCGACACGAGCCGCCTGCGCGTCGCGGCGCTGCGCTCGAAGCTCCGCCTCGCCTTCTCCGAGCTCACTGACCAGCAGCTCATGGATGTCCAGGTGTTCTCGTTCGGCTTCAAGCACGGCATGCCCGTCGAGGCCGACATAATGATCGACGTCCGCTTCCTGCCGAACCCCTTCTACGACCCCGCCATGCGCCGGCTCACGGGGCTCGACGAGAAGGTCTCGAGCTTCGTGCTCGACCACCCCAACACGCAGGCGTTCTGGAGGGCGTGGTGCCAGCTGCTCGACGCCGTCATGCCCGGGTACGTGGCCGAGGGCAAGCCGCAGCTCTCGATCGCCATCGGCTGCACGGGCGGCCAGCACCGCAGCGTCGCCATCGCCGAGGCCACGGCCCGCTACCTGGAGCGCCAGCAGTACCATGTGACGACCTCGCACCGCGACCTGGCGCGCGCGAACACGACCGCGTCGGGGGAGGCCCACTAGCGCGCCGGACGGCGCGGCCAGCCCGCCGTCCGCGCCGCGCGGGGCGCGAGGAGAAAGGTGATTCGATGTCCTTTACCGCCGAGGTGCGCGACGAGCTCTCTCGCCAGCCGCCCGTCTGCGAGTTCTGCGACCTGGCGACGCTCGCCGCGCTCGCGCGCGTGTGCGGCACGCTCTCCATCGCGGGCCCGGGGCGCTACCGGCTCACCGTCGCGACCGAGACGGGCGCGGTGGCGCGCACCATGATCGGGCTCACGCACAAGGTGCTCAAGCTCAAGACCGAGTTCACCGTGCGCCGTTCCGTCCTCCACAAGGTGCGCAACTACCTCATCTCCCTGCCCGACCAGCCCGGGCTCGACAAGGCGCTCGTGCTCCTGGGCGTGCTCGACCGTCGCGGCGGCCTGGTGGGGGGCATCCCGCGTCACGTGGTCGCGCGCCCGTGCTGCCGGCTCGCCTACATCCGCGGCGCGCTCATCGCCGGCGGCTTCGTGGCCGACCCACGCGGCGACTTCCACCTGGAGATCGCGGTGCAGGGCGAGGAGCTCGCGCAGGCGATCGCCGGGCTCATCGGCGAGATCGGCATCCATGCGCGGGTAAACCGGCGCAAGCTCAGCTACGCGGTGTACGTGAAGAGCGGCGACGACGTGCGTGATTTGCTCGAGGCCGTGGGGGCGACGCGCTCGGTGCGGGCGCTCGACGACGCGCGGGCCATGAAGTCGGTGAAGAACGAGGTGAACCGCAAGGTCAACGCCGAGCTCGCGAACC
Organism: [Collinsella] massiliensis; assembly: GCA_000333815.1. Lineage (GTDB taxonomy): Bacteria > Actinomycetota > Coriobacteriia > Coriobacteriales > Coriobacteriaceae > Enorma. The sequence continues at coordinate 24,185 of CAPI01000101.1, read as the reverse complement.
AGACGCGCAGCGCCGGCGCCGCGCAGCGCCAGCTCGAGCTCATCGCCGAGGCGGAGGCGCGCGGCCTGCGGGGAAGCCTGCCGCAGGCGCTCGAGGAGTTCTGCGACCTGCGCCTCGCGCACCCCGACCTGTCCCTGCGCGACCTGGGCGAGGTGTGCGACCCGCCGCTCTCGAAGTCGGCGCTCTACCACCGGGTGCTCCGCCTCGAGAAGCTCCTCAACCAGTGAGTCATTGGGGACGGGTTCATTTGACTCATCAAGGCTGAGGAGCCATTGGGGACGGGTTCAATTGACTCATCAAGACTGAGGAGTCATTGGGGACGGGTTCGTTTGACTCATCAAGCAAGGCGAAGCCGTTTTCATTGGTCTCTTGAGTCAATCGAGCCCGTCCCCATTGACTCACATTTGCCCCCTGAGTCAAATGAACCCGTCCCCAATGACTCACTGAGTCAAATGAACCCGTCCCCAATGACTCGCCGGACCCCGCGTCTGCAAGGGATTCGTCAAAAAGTCCGTATTTACGCGAATGGGCTTCAGAAAAACAGGTATATTTGGTGAGTGGTTTGTTTGTGGGTCTGAACGGTAGGCAAGGAGCCTGCCGGACCCTACGAAAGGAGACACACATGGCAGTAAAGGTTGCGATTAATGGCTTCGGCCGCATCGGTCGTCTCGCGTTCCGCCAGATGTTCGGTCACGAGGGCTCCGAGATCGTCGCCATCAACGACCTCACCTCTCCGGACATGCTCGCGTACCTGCTGAAGTACGACTCCACGCAGGGCAACTACAGCCGCGACCACGAGGTCACTGCTGGTGAGAACTCCATCACCGTTGACGGTAAGGAGATCACCATCTACAAGGAGCCCGACGCGCGTAACCTCCCCTGGGGCGAGCTCGGCGTCGACGTCGTGCTCGAGTGCACCGGCTTCTACACCTCCAAGGAGAAGGCGCAGGCCCACATCGACGCTGGCGCCAAGAAGGTCGTCATCTCCGCTCCCGCCGGCAACGACCTGCCCACCATCGTCTACAACGTGAACCATGAGCAGCTCACGGCCGACGACAACATCATCTCCGCCGCGTCCTGCACCACCAACTGCCTCGCCCCGATGGCCAAGGGTCTGAACGACTTCGCGCCCATCGTGTCCGGCATCATGACCACCATCCACGCCTACACCGGCGACCAGATGCCGCTCGACGGCCCGCAGCGCAAGGGCAACAAGCGCCGCAGCCGCACCTGCGCGCAGAACATCGTGCCGAACTCCACCGGTGCCGCCAAGGCCATCGGCCTCGTGCTCCCCGAGCTCAACGGCAAGCTCATCGGTGCCGCCCAGCGCGTTCCCACCCCGACCGGCTCCCTCACCAACCTCTACGCCGTGGTTGACAAGGTCGTGACGGTCGACGAGGTCAACGCCGCCATGAAGGCCTACGCCGAGACCATCCCGGAGACCTTCGCCTACAACACCGACGACATCGTCTCCACCGACATCATCGGCGAGACCCACGGCTCGATCTTCGACGCCACCCAGACCATGGTCCAGGATCTGGGCAACGGCCAGAGCCTCGTCCAGGTCACCTCTTGGTACGACAACGAGAACTCCTACACCTCCCAGATGGTCCGCACCATCAAGTACTTCGAGAAGTTCGTGGCGTAAGTCCATGGCTTCCGCTGTGCTCGCATAGGGTGTAGCGTCTCAGGGCGCGGCTTCGGGCGTGAGCCCAGGTCGCGCCCTTGCTTTGCGCGGGCTCCCCGGGGCCGTCGCGGGCCGGGTCGCGCCCGGCCGCATCCCCCTATCCATCTCTTCTGAAAGGCAGGATCACATGGCTTTCAACAAGAAGACCATCCGCGACATCGATGTCGACGGCAAGCGCGTGCTCGTGCGCGTGGACTTCAACGTGCCGGTGGCCGACGGTGTCGTGGGTGACACCACCCGCATCGAGGCCGCCATCCCCACCATCAAGTACCTCGTCGACCACAACGCCAAGGTCATCCTCATGAGCCACCTCGGCCGCCCGAAGGGCGACGGCCCGGAGCCGGCGCTCTCGCTCAAGCCGGTCGCCGAGAAGCTCGCCGAGCTCTCCGGCCTCGACGTGACCTTCGTCCCCGACACCTACGGTGACGAGGCCGCCGCTGCCGCCGCCGCGCTCGAGCCCGGCCAGGTGCTCGTCCTCGAGAACGTCCGCTTCGACAAGCGCGAGAAGAAGAACGACCCCGAGATCGCCAAGAAGCTCGCCGACCTCGCCGACATCTTCGTGCTCGACGCCTTCGGCACCGCGCACCGCGCGCAGGGCTCCGTCGTGGGCCCCGCCGAGTACCTGCCCGCCGTCGCCGGCTTCCTGCTCGAGAAGGAGGTCTCGACCCTCTCCGGCCTCTTCGGCGACCCCAAGCGCCCGTTCGTGGCCATCCTCGGCGGCTCCAAGGTTTCCGATAAGATCGGCGTCATCGACCGCCTGCTCGACTCCGCCGACACCGTCATCGTGGGCGGCGGCATGGCCTACACCTTCGCCAAGGCGCAGGGCGGCAAGATCGGCAACTCCCTGTGCGAGGACGACTGGTGCGACCGCGCGCTCGAGATGCTCGACAAGGCCAAGAAGAACGGCGTGACCTTCCTGCTCCCCGTCGACAACGTCGTCGCCGACGACTTCTCGAACGACGCCAACACCAAGATCGCCAAGACCGGCGAGATCGAGGACGGCTGGCAGGGCCTCGACATCGGCCCCGAGACCGAGAAGCTCTTCGCCGATGCCATCGCCGGCGCCAAGACCGTGTTCTGGAACGGCCCGTGCGGCGTGTTCGAGATGGACACGTTCGCCCATGGCACCAAGGCGATCGCCGAGGCCATCGCGGCCAACCAGGACTGCGACTCCGTGATCGGCGGCGGCGACTCCGTGGCGGCCGTGAACAAGTTCGGCCTGGCCGACAAGATGACGTTCATTTCTACGGGCGGTGGCGCCTCGATGCAGCTCGTCGAGGGCAAGCCGCTGCCGGGAGTGGAGGCTCTCGATGACGCAGAGTAAGCGCACCCGCCTCATTGCGGGCAACTGGAAGATGAACAACGACGTGGCCGAGGCCGCCAAGCTCGCCGACGAGCTGGCCGAGGCCCTGAACGAGGTTCCCGCGGGCGTCGAGGTCGTCGTCTGCCCGCCGACCATCGACATTACGACCGTGCACGACCGCATCCAGGCCGCGCCCGTGAAGCTCGGTGCCCAGAACGTCTACTGGGAGGAGAAGGGCGCCTACACCGGCGAGTCCTCCTGCGCGATGCTGAAGTCCGCCGGCTGCACCTACTGCATCATCGGCCACTCCGAGCGCCGCGACTACTTCAAGGAGACCGACGCGGACGAGAACAAGAAGGCCAAGGCGCTCATCGCCGCCGGCATCGTCCCGATCTTCTGCTGCGGCGAGAGCCTCGAGACCCGCGAGGCGGGCGAGCACGTCGCGTTCGTGACCGGCCAGATCAAGGCCGGCCTCGAGGGTGTGGAGATCAAGAGCGGCGACGAGCTCGTCATCGCCTACGAGCCCATCTGGGCCATCGGCACCGGCAAGACCGCCACGGCCGATGACGCCCAGGAGGTCTGCGGCGCCATCCGCGCCACGCTCGTCGAGATCTTCGGCCAGGAGATCGCCGACGGCATCCGCGTGCTCTACGGCGGCTCCGCCAAGCCCGAGAACATCGCCGGCTTCCTCGCCAAGGAGGACGTGGACGGCGCGCTCGTGGGCGGCGCCTCGCTCAAGGCCGATAGCTTCTCCGCGATGGTCGAGAAGGCGGGGGAGTAGGGATGGCTGAGCGTCACCTTCCTGCGCTCCTGGTGATCATGGACGGCTTCGGCCTCGCCCCCGCGGGCGACAACAACGCCGTCTACAAGGCCAACAAGCCCTTCCTGGACGAGCTCTGGGAGAAGTACCCGCACACGACGCTCGGCGCGTCGGGCGAGGACGTGGGCCTGCCGGCCGGCCAGATGGGTAACTCCGAGGTCGGCCACCTGAACATCGGTGCCGGCCGCATCGTGTTCCAGGAGCTCAGCCGCATCAACAACGCCATCATCGATGGCTCCATCGAGGAGAACCCCACGCTCGCGCACGCCATGTCCGACGTGGCGCGCATCGGCGGGACCGTGCACCTGCTCGGCCTCGTCTCGCCCGGCGGCGTGCACTCCATGCAGCGCCACGGCGAGGTCCTCTCGGTGCTCGCGGCCATGCACGGCGTGGAGCGCATCCGCTTCCACTGCTTCATGGACGGCCGCGACGTGGACCCGCACTCCGGTGCCGGCTACCTCAAGACGCTTCAGGAGAACCTCGAGGCGCTCTCCAAGTACACGGGTGTCGATGCACGCATCGCCACCGTGTCCGGCCGCTACTGGGCCATGGACCGCGACAACCGCTGGGAGCGCGTCGAGCGCGCCTACGACGTCATCACGCTGCCGAGCGACGCGGACGTCGACCCGGTCGAGGGTGTGCTCGCCTACTACGAGCGCGACCCGCGCGGCGACGAGTTCGTCGAGCCCTTCGCCTGCCATAACGAGGGCGTGCACGACGGCGACGCCATGGTGTTCTTCAACTTCCGTCCCGACCGCGCCCGTGAGATGACGCGCGCGTTCACCCAGGACGGGTTCGACGGCTTCGAGCGCAAGGTCGCCCCGAGGCTCTCGCACTTCATCACCATGACGGAGTACGACGACACGTTCAAGAACGTCGAGGTGGCCTTCCCCAAGACCTTCCCCGAGAACGTGCTCGCCGACGTCATTGCGCAGAACGGCCTGAAGCAGCTGCACACGGCCGAGACCGAGAAGTACGCGCACGTGACGTTCTTCCTGAACGGCGGCGTGGAGGAGCCCAAGGAGGGGGAGGAGCGCGTGCTCGTTCCCTCGCCGAAGGTCGCCACGTACGACCTGCAGCCCGAGATGTCGGAGCCCGAGGTCACCGAGAAGCTGCTCGCGGCCATCGAGTCCGACGCCGCGGACTTCTACATCGTGAACTACGCGAACTGCGACATGGTGGGTCACACCGGCGTGTTCGACGCCGCGGTGAAGGCCGTCGAGGCCGTGGACGATGGTCTGTCGAAGATCATCCCCGCGATTCTCGCGAAGGGCGGTTTCGCCCTCATCACGGCCGACCATGGCAACGCGGATCACATGTACGACGTGGACGACGAGGGCGTACAGCACCCGTTCACGGCGCACACCACCAACCGCGTGCCGCTCATCGTGGTCGATCCGAAGGCGAAGCTCACCGGCATCGAGGACGGGCGCCTGTCCGACATCGCGCCCACCCTGCTCTCGCTCGCCGGCCTTGAGCCGAGCGCCGAGATGACCGGCCGCATCCTCGCTACCGAGGAGTAGCTCGCCAAGGGGTTGGTTGGGGACGTGTTCCAACCAACCCCTTTTTTCGTTTGATGGGTTGATTGGGGACGTGTTCCTTTCAACCCCTTTTTTCGCTCGCGAATCCGTTCGCGCCATTTGCCGAAACCAGGGCTCTCTGCACGCTTTGATTCCCTAAACTCTATAAGCTCCTCAACTTGCTTGATGCTTCAAGCGCCGCGTCGTCGCGAGAGAGGAGCCGTCTATGCCAAGGCCACCCAGACAGTACTCGGAGTTCGGCTTGTACCACGTGATGCTCCGAGGCAATGGCAAGCAGATCATTTTTGAAGACGATTCCGATCGGCGAACCTTCTTGAAGCTGCTCAAGGAGAAGGCGGCGGCCGGGGACGTGAAGGTCATCGCATGGTGCCTCATGGGGAACCATGTTCACCTGCTGCTCGATGACCCGAAGCATGCACTCAGCCATTTCATGCACGCGCTCGCCACGGCATACGCGCGTCGTTTCAACGAGAAGACCGGCCATGTGGGCGCCGTGTTCCAAGGCCGCTTCGCCAGCGTTCCCATAGCGAGCGATGCCCAGCTGCTCCAAGCGGTTCGCTATATTCACGAGAATCCCGTCAAGGCGGGCATGGGTTCCATTGATGCGTATCCGTGGAGCAGCTATCGAGAGTATCTGGGTGAGGCGCGCGTCGTGGATACGACCATGGTGCTCGACATGGTCGGCGGCAGGGAGGGGTTCCTGCGCTTCTGCAGCGATGGACGGTTCGGGTCGTATTGTTTCAGGACAACGAGACGCGTGTCCGATGAGGACGCCCTCGAGGTGGCGCGCTGCGCATTGCGCGGCATCGAGCCCGCGGACGTGAAGAAGCTGCCGCGGGAGCGGCGGGACGAGGCGCTGCGGTCGCTTCGCGCGGCAGGCATCACGGTGAAGGAGCTGGAGCGGCTGACGGGGGTCGGCCATAACACCATTTCGCGCGTGACGAAGTGCATGAATTCATAGCGATAGGCTGAGAATGGGTTGGAAGGAACACGTCCCCAACCAACCCATGAGGAGGGGAAGATGATGCGGATCGTGTTCTTCGACATCGACGGGACGCTCACCCGGGGCGTGACCTCGGGGGCGTACCTGGCGGGCCTGCTCGGGCACGGGCGCGCGATGGAGGAGGCAGAGGCTGCCTACGCGCGCGGCGAGATCGACAACGACGAGGTGTGCCGCATCGACGCGGCGGGGTACGCCGGACGCAGCCGGGACGAGCTGTTCGGCCTGCTCGAGGACATGCCGCTCGTCGAGGGCGTGCGCCGCGCCGTCGAGGCCGTCCACGCGGCGGGCGCGGAGGCGCACATCGCCTCGCTTGCCTGGGGCGTCGTGGGGGAGTTCCTCTGCGCGCAGTATGGGTTCGACGGCTACGTGGGGTCCGAGCTCGAGGTCGCAGACGGCGTGTGCACGGGCGGGGTGGCGCGTGCGCTCGAGAGCGAGGGCAAGTGCGTCTATGCGCGTGAGCTTTGCGCCGCCCGCGGGATCGACCCTTGCGCCTGCATCGCGGTCGGGGACAGCCGATCGGATATACCGCTCTTCGAGCTCGTGGGGACATCCGTCGCCTTCAACGCGAGCGAGGAAGCTGAGCGCGCAGCCACGCACGCCTATCGGGGCGACGACATCGCCGAAGCGATCGCGGCCGTCCTGTAGCGCGCGCCGCGCCCTGCTGCCCCGCCGCTGCGCGCCGCCCCTCGAACGCGTAGATTTCTCCACGCCCACCCTGCCTCGCGAGCGCTCGCCAAGCCGATGTGGTACCATACCGTCCGTTACACCTAACGGCTATCAGCAGGAGCTTGAATCCATGGGTCCCTTCCAGATTCTCATCTTCATCGTGTGGGCGCTCTCCACGCTCGCTCTCATCGCGCTCGTCCTCATGCACTCCGGCAAGGGCACGGGCATCTCGGACATGATCGCGAGCAGCCTGTACAACTCCAACGCCGCCACGGGCATCATGGAGCGCAACCTCGACCGCCTGACGGTCATCGTCGCCATCGTCTTCGCCGTGTGCGTCGTGCTCTGCATGTTCTTCTTCCCGCAGGGCGGCATCGTGGGCGTGGACGTCATCTAGCGTTCCGACGCGGCTACAATCGAGCGCCGGCGGGGGCTGCCCTCCGTCGGGGAAAGGGCTGCGAGATGCTTGATCGCAGAACGTTCATCGGTGGGGCGCTCGGCGCGGCTGCGCTCGTGGCGCTCTCCGCTTGCGGGCGCATCACTGCTGAGGATCCCGGCAGCGGAGATGTCGCGGCGGATCAGCCGCTCTCGGTGTGCATCGCGCCGCCCCGTTCGATCGATCCCTGCGGCGCGACCGATGCGAGCTCGCTCGCCGTGGTCTGGCAGCTCTTCGATTCCCTCACCTCCTTCGACTTCGCCACGGGCGAGCTCACCTGCCTCGCGGCGGATCGCTACGAGGTGTCCGACGACGCGCGCACGTTCACGTTCCACCTGCGGCAGGCGACGTTCCACAACGGCGATACCGTGACCTCCGCCGACTTTAAGCGCGCCTGGGAGCGCATCGTGAATCCCGCGAGTGCGGCGTCGGAGGAGACCGAGCCCTCGGGCCTTGCGAGCATGCTCTCCGTGATCGAGGGCTACGCCGAGCTGCGCGCGGGCGCCGCGCGCGAGCTCACAGGCGTGAGCTGCCCGGATGATGCCACGTTGAGCATCGCGCTGCGCACGCCCTATGCGGATTTCCCCTATGTCCTCGCGCATCCCGCGCTGGGCCCCGTGCCCGTGCTCGCCGATGAGGACCCCGAGTCGTTCGCCGCCCAGCCGGTGGGAAACGGCCCCTTCCAGATGGCGGGCTCGTGGGAGCCGGGGACGGCGCAGATCGAGCTCGCGCGCTTCGACGCCTATGCCGGCGAGCCCGCGACGCTCGCCTCGGTGCGCCTCGAGATCGCCGAGGACGTCGAGCAGGCGTTCCAACGCTTCCAGACCGACGAGGTCGACGTGTGCCGCTGTCCGGTGCGCGACGCGCATGGCGCCGCCTCGAGCCTAGGGCGCGTGGAGGACGGTAGCGTCATGACGGGCGACGACCACTTCGTATGCTGCACCGGCTTGGCGACGAGCATGCTGGCCTGCAACGTGCAGGGGCAAGCGCTCGGCAACGCCGACGTGCGCCGTGCGCTCTCACTCGCCATCGATCGCGCGTACCTCGCCGACACCCTCTACCGCGAGACGCGCCGCGCCGCCGACGGCGTGGTCTCGCCCGCCATCGCGGGCTACCGTGAGGCTGCATGGCCGTACGCGGCTTACGACACCGCCCGCGCGGAAGAGCTGCTCGACGCCGTGTATCCCGTGCTCGAGGATGATGCGCGCGGCCTCACGGTGCGCCTGCTGTACAACGCGGACGGCGGGCATCGCGAGGTCATCGAAGCGGTCGTGGAGAACCTGGCGAAGGTGGGCGTGACCTGCGAACCCGAGGATGTGGACATCGAGACGCTGCGCGAGCGCGTCGCGGCGCGGGACTTCGACCTCGTGCGCATGGATTGGGCGACGGACGCGCCCGTGATGGACGGCGTGCTGTTCCCGCTCTTCTTCTCGGGAAACGCCTCCTCCACGAACGTCTCGGGATACCATGACGAGCGCGTGGACGAGCTGCTCGCCACGGCGCGTACCACGCTCGAGGAGGCGAACCGCATCGCGCTGCTCCAGGAGGCGGACGCCGCCATCGGTCGCGATTGCCCCGTCATCCCGCTCCTGTTCCAAGGCGCGCCCTACGTGGGCTCGGAACGCATCGAGGAGCTATCCATCGCGCCGCAGGGGCGCATCGATCTCGCGCGGGCCCAGCTGGGGGAGTAGCGGCGGTAGGGGCCGGCGCCGCGCGTCTCGCGCGAGCGGGCGGGTGTGCGGGCGCGCAGGCGGCGGGCGAGTCAATTGAACCCGTCCCCAATGACTCGCTGAGTCAATTGAACCCGTCCCCAATGACTCAAGGAATTTCTCAAAATTCCCCCTTGCGCATCGGGGGTGGGTTGGGTAATATACTCCTTGCTGCTTTTGTCGGAGTGGCGGAATTGGCAGACGCGCTAGCTTGAGGTGCTAGTGTCCTAACCACGGACATGCGGGTTCAAGTCCCGCCTCCGACACCATCGAATCCTCGAAGCCTCCTCGGAGGCTTTTTTCTTATCGGGGCACCGCGCCGCAGCCGCACGCGCCCCGAGGTCCGCGCGGACGAGGGGAGTGCCATGGAGTCTTCCGGTCGTGACGAGCTGGCCGAGCTCACGCGTGTCGCGGAGCTCACGAGCGATGCCGTCGTGGCGTGCGACCTCGACGGCTCCATCTTCCATGCGAACACCCGCTTCCTCGAGCTCGTGGGCATGCCGCGCGAGCGCGTCATCGACACCGACATCAAGGACCTGCTGTTCAGCGATTCCTTCGAGCGCGCCGACGGCCACCGGCTGCCCTTCTTGCTCGACGGCAGCGACTGCACGCTCATGCTCAAGCTCTCGGACGGCTCGTTCGTCCCCGTGCTCGTGCGCGCCATCCAAGTCGCGGGTTCCGCCACGTTCCGCCGGCGCCTGCTGAAGCGCCACGCGGCGCGCGGCTCCGCCCTCCTCACCGTTCACAGCCTCGAGGAGCGCTACGCCTACGACCGCCAGATGCGGCGCATGGTCTCCGAGCTCCAGGCGGCGAATAAGCGCCTTTCGGGCACGCTCTCGGTCATCATGTCCACCGTCGGCGCCGAGAGCCTTCCCGCGCTTCTGGACACCGTCCTCAACAAGCTCGCCGACGCGCTCGACGCGGACGGCGCGGAGGTCTACTTCTCCGAGGGCGGCGGGTTCAAGCTGCGCGCCATCTCCGAGAGCCTCGTGCACGACTACGTGCCCGAATTCATCCCCTTCGGCGTCGGCGTCCCCACGTACGTGCTCCGGAAGGGCTCGTCGTGCCGTCTGTCCATCGTGCGGCCGGGGGAGGACGCGCGGGAGGATACCGGATCCATCTACGACCTCGATATGCGCAAGAGCCGCAAGCTCAGGCCCCAGTACATGCCGCCGTACAAGACGCTCATCGCCGTGCCGCTGTTCTTCGGCACGCAGCTGCTCGGCGTCATGGAGCTCGGCTGGAAGCGCCCCACCACCTCGCGCAGCTACGACGTGAACGTGATCGAGGTCGTGTGCGACTACCTGTCCATCGAGCTCATGAGCCTTGTGACGAGCATGCGCGCGAGCCGCACCGCCGAGCTCGGGCGCTCGCTCAACCACGTGCGCGACGTCGTGTACGCGATGGGCGGCGACAAGGGCATCGCGTGGGCGGAGGCGGTCGCCGAGGTGCGGCGCGTCCTCGACTGCCATGTGTGCCCCATCGTCCACGACGACGAGCGGGCGGTCTTTGCGATCGACTTCGAGGGCGGGAACCGCGTGCCGCTGCCCGGCGACATCGACCAGCTCTTCTTCTCCACCACCGCACCCGCGGCGTTCGTGGGGCAATCCGTCCGCGACCCGTTCTCCCTCGGCCAGCACGGCCCGGAGAATGAGGGCGACCTCGAGGGGACGCGCATCACGCGCATCGAGCGGCTCTCGCGCGTGGGCAGGTGGCTCGCCAGCCACGGCCTGCCCGACCAGGGCGCCTTCGTCGAGGTGCGCGGCATCGACGGCTCGTCCAACCTTGCGGCGATGAAGGGCGACGAACCCGGCCTCGTTGCGCTCGGCAGTCCGGTGCCGGCTCGGTTCCTGCTGCTGCGCGACGACTCGCAGGAGCCCATCGACGACATCGAGTTCGACTACCTGACGCGCCTTGCCCACGAGTTCGAGCTCAGGGAGCGCGAGGAGAGCGAGCACACGGAGACGACGCGCATCGCCCAGACGCTCCAGGCGGGCATGAAGAGCGCGCTCGGCGAGGTGCCGGGCATCATCGGCGACGCGCTGTATTCGTCCGCCACGCGCCAGGCACTCGTGGGCGGCGACTTCTACACGCTCATGCGCCTGCCCGACGACCGCGCCGTCATGATCTTGGGCGACGTGTCGGGCAAGGGCGTCGAGGCGGCGTCGATGTCGGCGCTCGTGAAGACCGCGCTCACGGCGTATGCATGGGAGGGGCTGAGCCCCGTGGCGATGGTGCGCGCGCTCAACGCCATGCTCATGAGCTTCTCGCGCGTGGAGACGTTCGCCACCATGTTCGTCGCCCGGCTCGATTTGCGCCGCGGCGAGGCGGCTTACTGCTCGGCGGGCCACCCGCCCTCGATGCTTTTGCGCGAGGCGCACGGCGAGGATGGCAAGGGCGCCGCGCGCGAGGCGGAGCTGCTGAGCACGCAGTCCGGCGTGGTGGGCGCCTTCGAGAGCATGGCGTACCAGGGTGGGACATTCACCTTCTCGCCCGGCGACATCCTCTTCATGTACACGGACGGCGCCATCGAGGCGAGAAACGCCGAGGGCGAGTTCTTCGGCGAGCAGCGCCTGCGCGAGATCCTGCTCGAGCGGAGCGCGGACGGCGCACGGGGACTCTGCCAGGGCGTCCTCGACGAGCTCGATGCTTTCACCGACTCCGCGCTCGAGGACGACATCGCGCTCGTGGCGCTCGAGTTCGAGTAGCCGAGGGGCGCGCGCGGCCGGTTTACGGGCGCAGACCCCTTCGCGCGGCGTACCTCCGGGCTCGGTGGCCAATTATTCCAGTTTTGTGACGCGCATCCTGCAGAAATGGGGGTGCGGTTCGCGCATCGTGCTGGTAGCGGGGTCGCTTATGCCTGTTGTGGCGATAGGTCACCCGTGTTTTCGCAGGAAGTGCGTCACAAAACTGGAAATAATGGCCATCCGTCCGATCCGAGATCGGCCTCGCGCCATCCCGCGTCCGGCTCAAGGTCGACGCACGGCTCGGCCGGGCGATTTCCGTACGCCCCCTCGCATGGCGCGTCCGCCGTCCGCGTTGATTAGAAGCGCATGCGCCGGGGAATCATGGCCGTATGCGTGAATGGAACGACATAGCGGTCATCGCCCCGCCGCGCGATATCGATATCGCGTCGGTGCCGGCGCTGCGCGACGAGATGGACACCTATATCTCGTCCGGCGCGCGCCGCATCATCGTCAACTGCGAGCACGTGACGTTCATAGATTCCACGGGACTCGCGCTGCTGCTCACGTGCGCCCGCCGCCTCATGGCGGCCGACGGCCTGCTCTCCCTCGTGAACGCCTCGCCCGCTGTGGCGCGCTTCCTGCAGATCGCGCGGCTCATCGACATCCTCCATGTGAGCGGGGCAAAGCGCCCGCCCGTCCCGGCGCTGTCGCCGGGCGAGCTTCCGCAGTGGTCGAAGAGCATGCAGGTGCAGGAGGGCGTCGAGCACCTGGGCGCGTACCGCCACCGCGTGGTGGAGCTGCTCGAGGGGCTTCCCATGACGAACGAGGACCGCTACGACACCGCGCTCGCGGCAAGCGAGGCGCTCGGCAACGCGTACGACCACGCGTGCGCCGCCGGCTGCGTGCTCAACATGCGCGCCTACCGCGACCGCGTGGTGATCGAGGTGCTCGACTGCGGGTGCGGTTTCGAGCTCCCGGACGACGAGGTGCCTGCCGAGTCCGAGGAACGCGGCCGAGGCATCCGCCTCATGCGCCTGCTCGTCGACAGCGTCGAGGTGCGCCGTCGCACCGACGCCCGCGGCACCATGACGCGTCTCGTGAAGCTCCTCGACGCGTGAGGGCGGCGACGCTCATTCTGCTGTGTATAGAGGTTTGGCGGGGATGCGCGCCCTGGCATCGCGCTGCCGCGCACACCGGTTGACTTTCGGCGTGAAACGTCAACTAGCGCTCGCTTGTTTCCACTCGTGCTTGACCGCATACTGAAGGCAATGGCCGGCCGGCTCCCGTCCATCGCATCAGAGGGGTCATCATGAACGAAACGATCAACATCGGGCGCACGATCGCGCGCGAGCGGCGGCGCATGGGCGTCACGCAAGAGGCGCTCGCGGCGCATCTGGGCGTCTCGAAGGCGGCGGTCTCAAAATGGGAGCTCGGTCAGAGCCTGCCCGATGTGAGCCTGCTGCCCCGCATCGCCGCGTATTTCTCACTCACGCTGGACGAGCTCTTCGACTGGCGGGACGCGCTCACGGAGGAGGAATCCGCCGCGCTCTACGTCGAGGTCTATGCGCTGGGGGAGCGGGATCTGCGCGCTGCGCACGAGCGGCTGCGCGCGCTCGCGGCGGAGCACTATTCGGATGCGAACCTGCTCCTCATGCTGGCGTCGCTCCTCACGATGTGGGCGGCGGGCATGGCGACGCCGTTCACACCGGCGCAAGGGGAGGGCGAAGCCGAGGCCGAACCCATGGCGCTCATCGACGAGACCCTGACGCTGCTCGACCGGGTGCTCGAGGTTGCGACGGATCCCTCGACGATCTTTCTCGCGCAGCAGCAGAAGGCCGCGACGCTCTTCCAGGCGGGGCGCTACGGGGATGCCGCGGCGCTCCTGGAGCCGCTCGTGCACCGGCAGGACGCGGGCGCCCCGACGATGCTCCTCGCCTCCGCGTACCGCAAGCTCGGCCGTGGGGGCGAGGCGCGCGGGCTGCTGCAGGCGGAGCGGCTGCGCGCGGCGAACTTCGTGCTCTCGTCGCTCGCGCAGGAGGTCGCGACGCGGGACGACGCGGCGTTCGCGCATGCTGCCGGCAGCGCGGCGGAGGCGGTCTTCGAGGCGCTCGACATGGGCATGGTGAACCCGGCGTACGTGTCGACGATGGCCTTCGAGGTGGCCGAGGCGCTGCGGCGGGCGGGGGAACAGGAAGCTGCGCTTGCGGCGCTCGCCCATGCCGTGGAGGCCGCGGAGAGCGTCTCGGCGCGGCCGGATGCGTCGGGTTCCCCGCTCTGGGATTGCGTTGCCGAGCGATTCGACCCCGCCCGCTCCGGCGCGGCGTGGGCGGAGCATAAGGAGCGTCAGGCGGACGAGCTGCGCCGCGGCGTGCGCCGCATGGCCGCCGAGCTCACCCTCGCGCCCGCGTGGGGCGCGTTTGCCGGAGACGATGCCCGCTACCAGGAGATCGCCGGGGCGGCCGAGCGCCTACGGGATGAGGGGTAGGAGGCGGCGCAGCAGGAGAGCGTGCGCCATCGAGGGGCGGACCGATGGGGGAGGTTCTGCCATGTCCCCGGTGAGCCTCGTTACAGCACGGCGAGGACGTGCTTCCAGCCCGCGCGTTCCTCGGGGTGCGCGGCGACGCGCACCTTGAGGGTGGCGAGCATGTCCGGGTTGCGGCGGAACACGTCGATGTCGTTGGCCTTGCGGAGGCACCTGACGTGGTCGTCGATTTCCTCGGGGCTGTGGAACGCGCGCTCATCGGTCGGGTCGTACCAGTAGCCGAGGCGCTCCCTAGCGGTCGCCGGGCGCGCGTAGCCCAGCCAGTTCGAGCGCTCGACCTTTTCTCTGTCAAGGACTACCATGATCGGCTCCCTGCCTTGCTCGATTCCAGGGTCAAGGGAGAGCGTAGCGCGATGCGAAGCGTTTCGTTGAGTCGTCGCTAGTAGCGGTATCTCAGCACGGGAAGGGGCATCGGAGTATAGTAATTCATTTTGCTTCGATGCGAACGAACTCTGCATCAATGGGGCGGCGCTGGGGGCTCAGCGTGTATGAAACGCCTCCTTGGTAGCTCGATGCTTCCAAACCGCATAGACGGCCAGCGCGATGAGGGGGTAGGCGGCAACGAGGACGATCGCGGTGTTAGCGAGGGCGTTTCCAAACGTTGGCACCATCCTCAAGCTGTCGGCGATGAGCAACGGGAGAAACGGCGCAAAGACGTATTTGATAACGAGCCAGAATACCTTGATGAGCATGAGAACTATCATGAACGGGAGGCTCCCCCAAACTTCCCAATGCGTCTCGGTAGTATCGGGCGTCTCGTTCCCGTGCGTTGTTCGAAGGCTCCAAAGATAGATGATGTGATACCACGGCACCGCGAGCGCCCAAAACAAGAAGAACATGGCGATGAACATGCCTGGCTGAAGCGCATTGCCAGCGTCTGCTTCCGTCGCCTGCTGCAAGAGAAGCATCAGTAGCACCCATGCGCCCGCCCATACCGCCGCCGTTGCCATGGCTGCGAGTAGCAGGACGAACCAAGGAGGCCGCGTCGCGCTCACGCTCACGGATTTCATGAAGAGGTTGGGGAAGAAGTTTTTCAGGTGTGCCATCGCTTACCTCAACACCCTCAATTGATCGAACGCCGACATCGCTGTGCGTCGTCTTTCAGCGCTTCCGTTAATCGTTGAGTCCATTATTGGAGAGGAGCGCTTCCAGCTTTTGGATGCTCTCGTGTAAGCCTTTCACCTTTCCGATCTGCCGAACAAGGCAGAAAGGACCGATGAGAAAAGGGACGACGACGCCTAAGATGAGCAACGTGACCATGACGGCCGTGCCGCCCCAGATGAACCAGCGTGAGTTCTTGATCGCGCGCGCCATGGCCATCACGCCTGCAGGCGCACACGCCGCGAACAAACATAAGCCGACGAAAAGCACGCATTCGAAAACGATGCCGATGCTGAGCTCGATTCCGGTCAGCTGATTGGAGAGAGATTCGATGAGGGATGGAATCACCCCTGCGTATACGAACAGCACAGCCGTTGCCCCGCCGCACCAGGCTCCAAGCTTGAGCATGGTATCCCTCGTGTTTTTCTCGCTTACGTATGTTCTTTGGAGCGCGATGAGGCGCTCCTGCGCGCAGCGATAATCCGTCTCAGAGTATTGCCCTTGGTGAAGCTCCCAGGAGTTTACCGGTACCCCCATCGCACATTCCTTTCTGCGGCTGATTCGGACACGCGCGTGACGACAAGCCAGCTGGACGGTAGCGAGAGCCTAATCGGTCGCCTCGTCACGCGCCTGTTCCGTCGCGTAGAACGTGGAGCTGCTGATGGCGGCGGCATTTCCGCTATGCGGATCCTCTCCCGCAAAGACAAGCATCCGGGTGTCCCCGCTGCCCTCCATTTCAAGCGGAACGCTCGTGTAAGCTGCAGAAAGGACGATTGTTCCGCTGTCGGTTTCGCTCCAATCCCCATTAACGGAATACTTGCCGTTAAAGAGCCATGTTCCGTCCTCATCGATTTCCAGTGTTGACTCGTTGCCGCCGTCATCAACCCCGTACCACATGCCTACGGGTCCTTGCGTACCGCTCTGGCAGCCGCCCAAGGTGATAAGCACTGCGAAAACCACTGCGATCCCGCCGAAGAATCTTTTGATTGCGTTTCCCATGATTCCTCCTTACCGAACGACCGACGGATTCATTCTATCTCAAATTGTCACTTATATAGGGGTGACCTAAATAGGGTGAAGCAAAACCATGGTACCCAGGGAGGGGAGGGTACCGATGACGTTGCTCAACGCCCAGATGAGAATCGGGCTTCGCATCAAGGAGCTGCGCGCGGCGCTCGGTATGAGCCAGGAGGCGTTTGCGCACTCCATCGGTATGTCGCGCACCTACTTCGCCGAGGTCGAGATTGGCAAGCGAAACATCTCCATCGAGAACATCGATAAGATTGCGCGCGGGCTCGGTGTCTCGCTCCGGGATTTCTTCGATTCCGAGCTGTTTTCCGGGTAGTTCAGAAGGGCCAGCGCTTGCCTGCAAACATCCGTGCGTGAACGACACGTGAAGCGCCTGCATGGCGAAGTGTCGTTGTCATAGTGGGGCAGAATCGGGGCAGCTTTGGGGCACATACAAAACAGGCCAGAGACCGTAGCCTCCGACCTGTATCATTTGTGGTGGGCGTTACAAGATTTGAACTTGTGACCTCTTCCGTGTCAGGGAAGCGCTCTCCCCCTGAGCTAAACGCCCGTTCAGGGTGCGCCATCAGCGCAAGGGATAATATACCGAAGCCCGCCCGCCATGTAAAGCGGGAGTTTGAAAAAACTTGAATCCGCGTTCCCGCGCGGCGTGCACCGGCCACCCGCGCTACGCCATCCAAGCGCCTACGCGCCGTACGCCAGGTGCGCCTCGTCGATCCCGCGGAGCGTCCCCTCCAGGTAGCGTCGCGCCCACCATTGCGCCGCGGGGAGGTTCTGGTCGAGGTAGTTGCCGCACTCCGCCGCGGCGGCGCCGGGGATCTCGCCCTCGAAGCCGCAGACGAACTCGAAGAGCCGCGTCACGAGCGGCGCGATCTCGCGCGACGACACCTCGCCGAACACCACGAGGTAGAAGCCCGTGCGGCAGCCCATGGGGCCGAAGTAGACCACGCGGCTCGCCCACTCGGGGTCGTTGCGCAAAAACGTCGCGCCCAGGTGCTCGATGGTGTGCACCTCGGCGGTGTTCATCACGGGCTCGCGGTTGGGCGCGGTGAGGCGCAGGTCGAACGTCGTCACCACGGCGCCCGTGGCGGGGTCGCGGTCGACGCGCGAGACGTAGACGCCCGGCTCGAGCGTGAGGTGGTCGACGGTGAAGCTCGCTATCTTCTCCATGGTGCGTCCTTTCGGGTCACGAGGTGCGTTCGTGCAAAGCCTGTCTAAAGCCTGTCCCTAAACATAGCAAAATGTATCGTTTTGAACCCGTCCCTAAATGACTCATTGGGTGCGGGGGCGCTTGTCGCGGTCGAGGTTGATGTTCTCGAACGTATCGCTGATGAAGTCGTCGCCGAAGTGCCGGTCGATGTACTCCTCGAAGACGTTCTGCGGCGGGATGCCCTCCTGGCGCTTGCCCGCGCGGTAGAAGCACATGACCGTGATGCAGACGTCGAGCGCGATGAAGGCCGTGAGGAGCCCCGCCACCACCGCCTGCCGGCGTGTCGTGGGCTCGCCGATGCGGAAGAGCATCTCCGGCATGATGAGCTTGCACCACGCGAGCCCCAGCACGCCCCACATGATCAGGAAGCGCCACGCCACCCACTGCGTGATGTGGTCGGGGAAGTGCAGGTACGACCACGACCACGCGTGCATGACCGTCTCCATGCCCCAGCCGGCGATCTGCTCGAGGATGCCGCCGATGCCCGCCGAGATGACGAAGATCATCCAGGTGGGCTGGTTGCGCAGCGGCCAGAGCACCGCGGTGAGCAGCACTGCGCCAAACCCGTAGAGCGGCGAGAACGGCCCCCACACGAGGCCCACACGGCTCTCCACGACGCCGTAGAGGGCGTACATGTAGACCGTCTCGAGGATGAGCCCGAGCACCGAGGCGACGAGGAAGATGATGATGTATTGGTAGAACCCCGGGGCGTGGTCGTTCAGGAAGTCCTCGCGCAGCGCGCGCCGGGCCTCATGGATGACGCGCTGCTGCGCGGACGAGATCTTGGGACGGAGCTTGGTGCGGCCGAACGCGGAGCTCTCGGTCCATACCGCGTCGTCGTACACACCGGCGTCGATGCGGCCTTGCCGCAGCATCCGCTTGAAGGTCCTACCCGCGCCGCGCGCGTCGAGATAGCGTTGGGCGAGGTAGGAGATGCCGCGGACGATGAGGAAGAGCGCGACGATGAGCACGACGATGCGAAACACACGGTCTCCTTACGGACGTGGGCGGCCACGGAAGTTCGTTCTCGTACGAATTGCTTGCCGACCATTGTACCCGCTCGGGATGATGTTCAGGAAAAGCCCTCGTAACGGGCGCATCCAAAAAAAGTTGAAATTTATGCTTGCAAGACGGGGGGAACTTGCGTATAGTACTTTCTCGCAAGCGGACATGGCTCAGTTGGTAGAGCACAACCTTGCCAAGGTTGGGGTCGCGGGTTCGAGCCCCGTTGTCCGCTCCATTGTATGAGACGGGCCGGATGTTTTCATTCGGCCTTTTTCATCGGCGACGTGGCCAAGTGGTAAGGCAGAGGCCTGCAAAGCCTTTACCCCCAGTTCGAATCTGGGCGTCGCCTCCATAACAGCGCAGCCGGTGGCGGGTCGATCCGCTGCCGGCTTTTTGCTTGCGCGTGTTTCCCGCGGGCATCACCGCTCTAAAAAAATAAATACTCTTTCAAAGCCTGGTTTTAGCGTCTCTAATCTTCCTAAACTGAAGGCATTGATTACATCGAGTGTCGCAGGAAGGAGACGAAATGGGTCAGAGGGCAACGAGGTACTACCGCATCATCCTGGACGGCTTCGAGCACGAGGAACAGGCCATCGTCATGCGCATGGATTTTCCCGGCAGCATGTTCGGCACCGACCGCTTCGATTACCGCTCCGACGGGTGGGTCGACGACGGGGACCTGTACTTCTCGGTGTTCCTCCGCGGCAATGACGACTACGAGGAGATTTCGGAGGACGAGGCGCGTGCGCTCATCGCCCGCGGCCGCGAGATAGCGCGCGGGCTGTAGGGGCGCGTTCGCGGGGCGGGCGCGCCTGCCTTGATGCGCGTCGCCGTCCCGGGGTGCGCCCGGTGAGAAGCGCGGGGCTCGGGCTCCGCACGACGGACTTCGGAGGTACATGATGCACAAGACGATGGCACGGCTTTCAACGATGGCACTCATCGCGGGGATGGCGGCACCGAGCGCCTTGGCGCCGGCGACCGCGTTCGCCTGCACGGGGGCGGCAGGCGGCACGTGGGAGGGCGAGCCGTCCCGCACCGCCGGGGCGGCGACGGCGTTCTCCGAGGCGACGCAACGCCTCATCGCCGCCGCGAGCGGGCAGGCGGCGATGACCGCCGAGGAGGCGGCAGGCCTTCTCGCGCAGGTGCAGGCGGCAGCCGACGCCGCCCTGCAGGCGGCCGACGCATCCCGGGCGAACGTGGGCGCGACCAAGCAGGCTGCGGCCGACGCGTCCTCGGCGCTCTCGACCGCCCAGCAGCGGTCGTCCCAGTCGCTCGCCGATGAGACCCAGGCGCTCGTCAACGCGCTCGCCGCGGCGCGCGATGCCGCCCAGGAGGCGCAGCGTCAGCAAAAGGAGGCGGAAGGGCAGCTCGACGACCTGACGGGGCAGCTCGACGCCGCCAAGCAGGATGCCGAGGACAAGCAGGGGGCGCTCGACGACGCGCAGGAGAAGCTCGACGAGGCGCAGAGGGCGCTCGATGACCTCGGCGAGAACCCGACCGCCGACGAGCAGGCCGCCTACGACGCGGCGAAGCAGGCCTACGATGATGCCGTGGCGGACAAGGCGGCCAAGCAGCAGGCGGCGGACGAGGCGAAAGCCACCCTCGATGGGCTGCAGGCGCAGCTCGACGAGGCGCGCCGGCAGCGTTCCTCCGCCGAGGACGCGCTTGCGCAAAAGCAGCAGGCCTTGGCCGAGGCCGAAGGGGAGCTCGACGCCGCGCGGGGCGCGTATGCCTCGACCGTCGAGCAGGTGAAGGCGGGCATCCTCGGCGACGCCGGGGAGCGGCTCGATGCCGCCCAGGCCGTATACGACTCCGCGAAGGCGGCCTACGACGAGGCGTGCGCCGCCGCGGACGACCCCTCGGTCGTCGACCGCTCGGCGCTCACCGACGCCGAAGAGGAGCTTGATGCGGCACGTGCGAGCTATGACGAGGCCGTCGCGTCCGCCGAGAAGATCGCGCGGGACGAGGCGCAGTCCAAGGTCGATGCCGCCCAGAGCGCCTACGATGCCGCGCGGGCTGACTACGACGCCTGCCAGCAGGCCATCGACGGCGCTTCGGCGCGCATCGCTCAGCTCGACACCGAGATGGCCGCGGAGAACGCGCGCCTCGACGAGGCGAAGGCCGCCGCGGATGCAGCGGACGGCGTGGTGGACGCGGCCGAACGGGAGCTCGGGGATGCCCAGGCCGCGCTTGATGAGGTTGCCGCCGTCCAGAAGGCGTGGGACGAGCGGCACGATGCGCTGCAGACCGCGCTCGACGAGGCGACCGCGGCCGTTGAGAAGGCGACAGCCGACAAGGACGAGGCCGATGCGCAGGTCACCAAGCTGGGCGAGCAGGTCGCGGACGTCCAGAAGCGCATCGACGACCTCAAGGCGCAGCTCGGCCAGGAGACGACGCGCGCGGTCGAGACCATCTACGATTTCTACGACTACATCCTGCAGCAGAACCCCGGTGATGAGGGCGCACAGGCGGCGAAGGACGCCTTCGACGGCAAAATCGACTTCCGCCGGAACCACGATGTGAACGAGCTGCAGTCCTACACCCATATGGGCGAGGCGAACGACGCGACCCTCATCGAGAACGTCTACAACGCCCTCGACATCATCGAGCAGTGCAACGAGCTGCGCGCGCGAAGCGGTCTCGAGCCGCTCAAGGTGTCGAACTTCGCCATGGCGGTTTCGATCCTCAACGCGAACTGGACGGCCAACTGGGGTGGCGGCCTCGCGCACGCATCGACCGAGGGCTATGCGTCGTACTGGGGCGGCAGGGGGAGCGAGAACGCGAACCGCGGATACGCGCCCGACCGCGCGTTCAGCGGATGGTATTACCAGGAGCTCGCGAACTACGTGGCGCTGCACGGCGCCGAGGCGACCGAGCAAGCGTACGGCCTCAAGGACGGCGTCGACTACACCGTGGGCGCCGATGGAACCGTGACCGTCACCACCCCGACCGGAGTGACATACACCGGCAGCGCGGACGGCCAGACGGGGCATTTCGAGGGCATCCTGGACAGCGGGGTCTCGCTTACGGGCGCCGGCTACAACGGAAACAAATTCGCCGTCCAGCAATTCGGGGCGAGGGAGTATGTGAGCTGCGACGGCTACGGCAACCTCAGCGCCCGATCCTACACGGTCGAGGAGTACCGAGCGCTGCTCGATGAGGCGGTCAAGAACGGCATCACGGTCGAGACGCCGGAAGGGGAGGGCCTCAAGGGGCAGATCGCGGCGCTCGAGGCCGAGCTCGCCGAGCTGAACGCGCAGCTCGGAGACGCCCGGGCGACCCAGGCCGAGGCGTCCTCCGCGCTCGCCACGGCACAGGGAGCGCAGGCCGCCGCACAGCAGGAGCTCGATGCGATGGACGAGCGCCCGACCTCCGAGCGCCTGCAGCAGGCGGTCGACGAGGCGCAGCGGGCGCTCGACGCGGCGAAGGATGCGCAGCAGACGGCGGGAGCGCGGTATGAGAGCGTCAAGGGCTCGGTCGACGCCGCCCTCAAGGAGCTGGGAGCGCAGAAGGATGCGGCCAGCACGGCCCTCGCCGACGCGCAGGCGAGGCTGAGCGGCCTCGCCAGCGACCGTGACACGGCTCAGGCCGAGCTCACGGGCGCGAACGCGCTCCTCGCCTCCCTCAACGGGGCGGCCTTGGGGTACCACGCCGCGCTGGACGGGCGCGACGTGGCGGCGCGGTCGCTCGCCGACGCGCAGGGCGCCCTCGATACCCTCGCTGCCGAGGTCGAGCGGCTCGGTGGCGAAGTGGCCGACGCCACCGCCGACCACGAGGCGAAGCAGGGTGCCGCCGACGCCGCCGGCGCGACCGCCGAGCAAGAGCAAGCCGTCGCGCGCACGAAGGCTGCGCTCGATGCCGCCGAGCAGCAGTTCGGTGCGCTCACGGCCGCGCGGGATACCGCCCGGGACGGCGCGGCCGCGGCTCAAGGCGAGCTCGCTGCCGCCCAGGGGAGGCTCGACGCCCTCATCGAGGACGAGGCCGGCCTCGAGCGTCGCATCGCCGCGCTGGCGGATGTCGCGGCCGAGAACGGTGCCCGCGCCGCCGCGTGGGAGCGGCTGCTCGCGGCGCAGGAGCCCGGGGACATCGTCCTGAACGGCATCGATGACGGCGTGCTCGGCGACACGGGGGCAGAGGCCGCCGTCGCCGCGCAGGCGGCCGGTGCCCACGACCGCCACGCCGCGACGCTCGACGAGATCGCCCGGGCGCAGGCAGCGCTCGACGCGGCTCGGGGGGCGTATGACGCCGCTGTCGCCGACGACGCGGCGACGCAGCGGGAGCTCGTGGAGAAGCTCGCCGACCTCGCGATGGCGCAGGATGCCCACGACCGCCTCATCGCGCGGTTCGCGCCCGGGGATGGGGGCGCACCGGAGGCGGGTGCCGGCACCGTCCGGCAGGCGTCGATGGAGATGGCTGCGCCCGCAGGAGGGATGCCCCAGACCGGGGACGCGTCGCAGCTCGCCGCGCTCGGCTTCGCGGGCGCGGGCGTCGCGGTGCTCGCTGCGGGTGCCGTGGCGTCCCGCAAGCGCCGCGAGGCGTGAGCGCCGCCGCGCAGGCGATGACCCTAGAACAAGCGGGAACCCCGGCTGCCTCGTCGCGACCGGGGTTCCCCGTCTCTTATATCTGCGCGCGCAGCCGCCCGCCGCCGGGCACGCCCGCGCTAGCGTCCCACCTCGGTCTTGCCGATCATGATGTTCAAGATTTCCACGTCCGTGGGCTTCATGCCCACGCGGCCCACGTAGCCCATGCTCGCGATGGTCTCCTCGATGGTCTCCTGCACGAGGCCCTCGCCCGCGCGGAAGCTCCGGCCGGCCATCGCCATGTCGTGCCCGAGGATGGCCGCGTCCACCGCCGCCGAGATCTTCGCCGCGCAGCTCGACTTCGCGCCGTCGCACACGATGCCGCCCACGTTGCCCAGGGTGTTCACGATCGTGGCGCCCACCTGCTCGGGTGTGCCGCCGCTCATCCATGTGATGGCCGCGCCCGCGCCGCAGGCCGCGCACACCGCGCCGCAGAACGCCGAGAGCGCGCCGATGTAGCTCTTCACATGGATCGCGACGAGGTCGGAGAGGGCGAGCGCGCGCAGCAGCCGGTCGCCCTCCACCCCGAGGCGCTCGGCGTACTCCAGGACGGGCAGGCAGGCGGTGATGCCCTGGTTGCCCGAGCCGCACACGATCACGACGGGCATCGCGCAGCCGCTCATGCGCGCGTCCGACCCGGCCGCGGCGCGGGCGCGGGCGCGGCAGGGGGTGTCGGCCTCGCGGCTGTCGAGCAGGGTGCGGCCCACCTCGGCGCCCCAGGCGTGCTCGAGCCCCTCGCGCGAGATGGCGTCGTTCAGGGAGAGCTGGCGCTCGAGGGCGTCGCGCGCCGCCTCGATGCTCCCGTGCTCGGCGAACTCGATGATGGCCTCGAGGCTGAGGGCGGAGAGCACCTGGTCGTGCGCGTC
>CAPI01000102.1 GCA_000333815.1 [Collinsella] massiliensis | reverse complement strand
CCCGCGCCCGTTCGTCTACCCGCTTCATCGGTACCCCCGTTTCCGCAGCATGAGCGCGATGACGATCGGCGCGCCGAAGACGGCGGTCACGGCGCTCACGGAGAGCTCGACGGGGGAGAACAGCGTGCGCGCGATGAGGTCGCAGCCGCAGCAGAACACGGCGCCCGCCAGGAAACACGCAGGGGTCACGACGATCGGCTTCGCCGTGCCGCAGGCCAGCTTGGCGAGGTGCGGGGCGGCGATGCCCACGAACGAGACGGGGCCGGCGAAGGCGGTGACGCAGGCGGAGAGCACGCTCGAGGCGAGCACGATGAGCATGCGGAGCCGCACCACGTCCACGCCGACGCTCTGCGCGTACCCCTCGCCCAGCTGATAGGCGCCGAGCGGCTTGGAGAGCGCGAACACGGCGGCACCCAGGACGAGCGTCGCGGCGGCGGCGAGCGCGAGCTCGGGCCAGGCGGCGCCCGAGAAGCTCCCCTGCGTCCAGTTCTGCAGGTTGACGATGCTCTGGTCGTCCGCGAAGGCGACGAGGAAGTTCGTCGCGGCGGAGCAGATGTAGCCCACCATGATGCCCGCGATGATGAGCATGCTCTGGGTGCGCGCGCGCCGCGCGATGAGAAGCACGAACCCCATGGTGGCGAGCGAGCCGGCGAGCGCGGCGCCCACGGACATCCAAGGGCTCATGATCTGGTTGGCGCCGAGGACGACGATCATCACGATGGCCACGGCGCAGCGCGCGCCGGAGGAGATGCCGAGCACGAACGGGTCGGCGATGGGGTTCGCGAAGAACGTCTGGAGGAGGAACCCCGAGAGGGCGAGCGCCCCGCCGAGCACGATGGCCATGAGCGCGCGCGGCAGGCGGATCTGCCAGAGCACCTGGCTCTCGGTCGAGCTGCCCGGCCCCGCTGCGAGGAGGGCGGGCACGTCGGCGGGCGGAATCTCCACGCTGCCGATGCACAGGCTCGCGACGAGGAGGGCCACGAGCGCGCAGGCGAGGCCAGTGTACACGATCGCCGCGCGCCGCCTGCGATGGCGGGCCGTGCGCTTGCGGGGGACGCCCGCGCCGCCCGGCTCGCTACCCGCGCCCGTGTCCGCCTGCTTCGCGGCCGCCTCGGAAGCCCGCCCGCCCATGCGCTAGCCCAGCTTCCAGATGAAGCCGTTTTCGCCCGACGCGCCCAAAAGCGCGGCCCGCAGGTCCTCGATGATGCGGTCGGTCGAGGTCATCTGCTGGTAGAGGTTGCTGTCACAGGTGTAGACCTCGCCCGTGGCGACAGCCGCGAACTCGGAGATGAGCGCGTTTTTCGCCGTGAGGTCCGCGAGCGACCCCACGCCCTCGTCGACCGTGGCGTTGTAGATGATCACGTCGGAATCCTTCGCCGAGGCGAAGAACTCCTCCATCTCGACCGTGATGTAGGTGGTCGAGGACGCGTCGCCGTCGCCCGTGCCGAACGAGAGGGATTCGCCGCCGGCGAGCTCGATCATCTGCGCGAAGTAGTCGCCCGCGCGGCGCACCACGGCCGCGCCGTCGGAATCGATGTAGAAGAACGCGACGGTCTTGCCCGTGGGCTCCTGGTGCGCGATGGCGTCGACCCGCTCCGCGACCTCGTCGAAGCGCGCGCTTGCCGCGTCCTTGCATGCGAAGATCACGCCCATGAGCTTGAGCCGTCCGAGCACGTCGTCCTCGGTGCTCGACTGCTCGGTGAAGACGGTGACGCCGAGGTCCTCGAGCTTCTGCTTGACCTCGGGATAGCGGTGGATCTGCGTGTTCTCGATGGCGAGCGTGCAGCCCGTCTGCGCGACGAGTTCGAAGTCCGGGTCGCGGTAGCGCCCGCCATAGACCACCTCGCCGTCCTCGATGAGCTGCGTGAGGTGTTCGTTGGGGCTTGTCTCGGGCGTGACGGAGGCCACGCGCACGGCGTCGAGGGCGTCGAGCTCGTCGAGGACGCAGATCATGCCGGTCGAGACGAGGTAGACGTCGTCGGCGGGCTGCGCGATGACCGCGATGTCCTCGGCGAGGCCGTCGGGCGCGCTCGCGCCGTCGGGCACCACGAGGAAGCGCTCGTCGCTCGCCGCGCAGATGAGCGCGAAGCCGCCGTCGAAGTAGTCGACGGTGAAGGTGCGGGCGTGCTCGAGCTCGAGCGCGCCCACCGGCTCCCAGCCGCAGCCGAGATCGGTGTCGCGGAAGGCGGGGGCGGCCGCTGCGCCCGCGGCGCTGCCCGCCGCGCTCCCGTCCGCGTCCGGGGTGCTCTCGGCGCAGCCGGCGAGCAGCACGAGGGGTGCGGCGGCAGCGATCAGCGCGCCGCGTCGCGAGACGGGCGCCTCCATCCAAGGGCTTGTCATGTCCTCGGTCTCCTTCCCATGGGTCGGGGTCGCGTCGAAGGCGGGGCGGGCGAGGGAGCGGGCGAAGCCAGCGGGGCGGGCGCGAGTCAATCGAACCCGTCCCCACTGACTCAGTGAGTCAAATGAACCCGTCCCCAATGACTCAAACCCGTCCCCAATGACTCAGCAGGTGGCGCCGCCCACGACGGTCTTGTTCAGGATGGCCTCCTTGTCGATGGGCGCGGTGAGGAGCTTCTCCTGCACGTAGTCGAAGCCCAGGCGCGCCACGGTGTCGGCGAAGCGCTCGCCGCTCACGCCCTCGTCGCGGAAGAAGAGGATGGCGCGCTCCACGACGTCTATGACCTCGTCCTCGCTCGTGAAGATCTTATCGAGCGCCCGGCCGTGCGCGGTCTTCTTGCCCCAGCGCCCGCCGATGTAGACCTTGTAGCCCACGAGGCCCTCGGTGACGGCGCCGAAGGGGCAGCTGCCCACGCAGCGCCCGCAGTGGTTGCACAGCGTGCCGTCGATGGTGATCTTGCCGTCCGGGCCGATCTGCGCGTCGCCCATGGGGCAGGCGTTCACCACCTGGCAGACCTTGCACCCGCGGCACTTCGCGATGTCGATCTGCGGGATGCGCTGGCCTACGATGCCCAGGTCGTTCAGGTCCGGCTTCACGCACATGTTGGGGCAGCCGCCCACGGCGATCTTGAACTTGTGCGGCAGCTCGACGCCGTGGTAGCCCACGTAGAAGCGCTCGTGGAGCTTCTCGGAGAGGTCGAAGGTGTCGATGAGGCCGTACTGGCACGTGGTGCCCTTGCAGGAGACCACCGGGCGCACCTTCGAGCCCGTGCCGCCCGCGTCGAGGCCCCGGTCCTGGAGGAAGGCGATGCAGGCTTCGATGTTGTCGTAGGGCACGCCCTGGATCTCGAGGGTGAGCCGCGTGGTCATCGTGACCTCGCCCGAGCCGAAGCGCTCGGCGGCCTCGGCCACGGTCTTCTGCTCCGCGCTCGTGAGCTTGCCGTTGCGCGTGATGACGCGGACGTTGAACACGTCGTCGAAGCGCTTGTCCTGGAGGCACCCCAGGCCCTTCAGGCGCTTGATCTCGGCGGCGGGGAGCTTCTTGCCCGGCTTGCGCGGCACCTTGACCTCGTTGAACGTCATGCCGCCCTCGAGCACGCGCGTGGCGGTGTAGCCCGCGGCCTTGAGGCGGTTCTGCGCGAAGTAGCCGCGCTTGCCCTTGGCGCACACGAGCAGAAGCTTCGCGTCGCGCGGGACCCCCTCGATGCCGTCGGCGCCGATCTTGGCGAGGTCGACCCAGGTGGCGCCGGGGATGGTGGGCTGGGGCAGCACGTCGATGACCTCGTAGCCGGCCGCCTCGCCCGCGGCGTACTGGGCGGGGGTGAAGGTCTCGAACGCGCCCGCGAGCTTGTTCTCGAGGATGTAGCAGGCCGTCACGAGCGGATGGATGGCCGTCGAGAAGGGCGGCGCGTAGGCGAAGTCCATGAGGTCGAGGTCCTCGAGCTTGAGCTTCTGGTAGATGGCCGTGACGGCGATGTCCACGACCTTATCGACCGCGCCCGCGCCGAAGACCTGCACGCCCAGGATCCGGTGCGAGGGCGCGTCGGCGATGAGCTTCAGGAAGAAGCTCGAGGCGCCGGGGTAGTAGTGCGCCTTGTCGTCCAGGATGGCGACGATGCTCGCGGGCTCGAAGCCGGCTTGGCGCGCCTGATCCTCAGTGAGGCCGCAGCGGCCGCCGTTGAGCGCCGCCCCGAGCTTCACCACGCCCGTGCCGAGCACGCCGGGGTAGGGCGTGGGGGTGCCGGTGAGGGTCTTTGCGAGCGCGCGGGCGGAGATGTTCGCCGTGGAGCCCATGGCGCTCCACTGGGGCTCGCCCGTGATGGCGTTTCTCACCTCGGCGCAGTCGCCCGCGGCGTAGACGTCCGGGAGGTTCGTCTGCATGTACTCGTCCACGAGGATGCAGCCCTTGAGCATCTCGATGCCGGAGCCCTCGAGCCAGGCGGTGGCGGGGCGGATGCCGATGGCGAGCACCACGATGTCCGCGGGCAGCGTCCCGTTCGGCGTCTCGACGCCCACAGCGCGCCCGGCGGCGTCGCCCTCGCCGGCGCGGATGCCGGTGAGCGGGGTCGAGGTCATGATGCGCCAACCGGACGCCTTGAGCTGGCGGGTCGCCCACGCGGCCATCTCGGGGTCGTAGGCGTTCGGCATGATCTGGTCGGCGGCGTCGATGACCGTGATGGAGAGGCCGCGCGCGGCGAGGTTCTCGGCCACCTCGAGGCCGATGAAGCCGGCGCCCACGACGACGGCCGAGCGGCAGCCGTTCGCCTCGACGTAGGCGCGGATGCCCTCGGCGTCGTCAGGGGTGCGCACGCAGAACACGCCGGCGAGGTCCGTGCCCGCGACCGGGGGCACGAAGGGCGCGGCGCCCGTGGCGATGACGAGCTTGTCGTAGGGCTCGCTGCCCACGGTGCCGTCCGCGCGGCGCACGGAGACGAGCTTCGCCTGCGCGTCGAGGCCGGTGGCCTCCACGCCCGTCTCCACGTGCACGCCGGTGAGGCCCTCGTACTTGGCGGGCGTGTTCACGATGAGCTCGTCGCGCGTGGCGATGCCGCCGCCGATGTAGTACGGCAGGCCGCAGCCCGCGTAGGAGATGTCCGCGTCGCGCGTGATGACGCGCACGTCTGCGGAGCGGTCGCAGCGCTTGATCTTCGCCGCCGCCTTGGTTCCGGCGGCCACGCCGCCGACGATGAGATAGTTCATGCGAGCTCCCTTCTGGTGCCGGGGCATGCGCCCCCATGACTGCATCCATCATAGGCCTTGTCGGATGCGCCTGCGGCCGCCGCGGGTGATAAAATCCAGACAGGCTGGTTTTTATCATTTTGGAGGGAGCGCGCATGAGGGTGGATCTGGACGATGCGGCGTTCATGGCGAGCCTGCCGCTCGCGCAGTCGGTGGTCGACTACGATGTGGAGCGCCGCGGCGAGGAGGGGCTCATCGAGCGGTTGCTCGGCGAGGCGGAAACGCGCGTCCTGCTCGTGAACGGCGGCATGGTCGCGGTGCCCCGGCATGCGGGCGACGCCGCGCCCGGCGCCCTCTTCTGCTTCAACGACCCGGCGGCCCCGCGCCCGGACGCGACCGTGCCGGAAGGATCGCTCTCGCTCGCCCTGCTCACGGGCGCTGAGGTGCGCGATGAGGCGCTGCGCCCCGGCGCGCTTGCCATCTACCTAGGCGTCGACCGCACGACTGACCCCGCCGTGCCCTACCTCGCGCTCGACATCGCGCGCCCCGCGCCCGCGGTGAATGCTGCGAACGTGAGCGCCGACCAGGGCATCGACGGGTCGAGCGACTCGTTTGCCGCCCGTGCGCTCCGCGCCTTCGACTGGGTCGAGCTCCGCGAGTTCGCGCCCTGCGCCTCGGCGCTCGAATCCGGGCTCGCCACGACAGCGGTGGCGCTCGCCGCCTGGCACGCGAACCAGCGCTTCTGCCCGGCGTGCGGCGCGCCCGTCCGCCCCGTCCTCGCCGGCTGGGCGCAGGCCTGCACGGGGCGGGGCGAGGAGCGCCGCCTGCTCTTCCCGCGCATCGAGCCCGCGGTGATCACCGCGATCGTGGACGATGACGACCGGATCCTCTTGCAGAACAACGCCGCGTGGCGCCGCGGCTTCTTCTCGGTCTCCGCGGGCTTCGTCGAGGCGGGCGAGAGCCTGGAGCACGCGGTGCGCCGCGAGGCGCGCGAGGAGGTGGGCGTCGAGATTGACGAGGTGCGCTACCTGGGGTCGCAGTCCTGGCCGTTCCCGGCCTCCATCATGCTCGGCTTCCGCGCGCACGCCGTGGGCACCGAGGCGCGCGTCGACCACGAGGAGGTGGCGAGCGCGCGCTGGTTCACCCGCGCCGAGCTCGCCTCCGCCGTCGCCGCGGGCGAGCTCGAGCTGCCCGGCCGCGCCTCCATCGCGCGCCACATGATCGAGCAGTGGTACGGAGGCTCGCTTGAGCAGGGGTGATGCGGCGCCTGGGGTACCCAGGGCGCGCGGTCGGCAGGGCGCCCCGGCGCCCCGGCGCGGTCTCGTGATCGCGGGCTACGGGACGGCGTCGGCCGCGGCGCGCGAGCGCGACCTCGAGCCCTTCGCGCGTGCGGTCGAAGGGGCCTGGCGGCGCGCGCACCCGGGGTGCGGGGCGGCTGCCGTCGAGGCCTATGTGAGCGACCCCGTCCGCGCGAAGCTGGCGCGGGGCGGGGTCTCCGCCTTGAGCGTGGATGACGCGCTCGCCGGCCTGCATGCCCAGGGCTGCACGGAGGTCGACATCGCGACCTCGCTCATCGTGGCGGGCGAATCCTTTGCGCGCCTTGCTGAGGCCGCCTGCCGCTGGGCGCCGCGCTTCGAGCGCCTCCACCTCGCGCGGCCGCTGCTCGACGGCCCGCGTGACGCGCGTGTGCTCGCCGCGGCGCTCGCGGACCGCTGCGAGGCGTGCGCGGGACGCGTCGTCGTCTGCATCGCCCATGGGGCCGCGGGCGCAGGGGAGCGGGCGTACGCCCTGCTGGGGGAGGCGCTCGCGGGGCTCGGCCGCGCGGACGTCCTCTTCGGTCAGATGCACGGCGCGCCCGGTTTGGACGAGGTGCTCGCGCAGGTTGCGGCCGGCGCGCCGTCCGTGCGCAGCGCGCTCCTCGTCCCCGTTATGGTCGCCTGTGGGGCGCACGCGGCGCGCGAGATCGCGGGCGCGGATGAGGCGAGCTGGGCGTCGCGCCTCCGCGCGGCGGGCATCGAGGTCGCCGTGGCGCGCGCGGGTCTGGGGAGCATGTCCGCCGTGCAGCGCCTCGCCGTCGAGCATCTGCTCGGGTAGGCGAGGGCGCCCTTGGGCTCGGCCATGGGAGCGCTCGCACGCGGCATTACGTGCGCGCGAGGTATTCCTCGAGCGTGATGCCGCTCT
>CAPI01000103.1 GCA_000333815.1 [Collinsella] massiliensis | reverse complement strand
CGAAAAGCCTTTGGGTAGAACCCAGAGGCTTTTTTGTTATCTCGGTTTCATATAAGGACTGTTCATCCGAGCTTCATAGGTCCGGTGCATAATAGGTGGGCTCGCTGTGCCCCCTGGGGTACCTGTGCGGCTGTGATGGCATCTGTTCCATACGATGTTCCTTCCCTTCCATCTCGTTTGAGGTGAGCATGTTATGCATACGGTCTTTCTCATTGGTTCGATCGCTTCGGGCAAATCGACGGCGGCTCGGTATCTCGAGCGCCGAGGTGCGTATCGCATCGACCTGGATGCAATGTGCAAATCCCTCTATGTTCCTGACTCTGAGCTCGTCGTTGCATTGTCGCAGGCCTTTGGCAAGGACATTTTGGATGATGTGGGTGAGGTTCGCCCGCATGTACTCGCTTCGCGCGCGTTTGCCGATGCTTCGGCCACCGCGCGCCTCGAGGCCCTCGTATACCCCGTGCTTGAAGACCGCCTCCATGAGCTTCTTTCCGATTTGGGGCAGGGTTCGGATGTTCCTCTGCTCGTGATCGTGGAGGTTTCCGCCCCAAGGTCATTCACCTCAGCGTTCGTGCTTGCGGACGAGGTGCTTGCGATCACCGCCCCCTATGAGGTGAGACGGGCGCGCGCTTGCGCGCGGGGTATGGAGGCCTCTGATTTCGACGCGCGCGATGCTGTGCAGATGAGCGAGCCAGAGCTCTGCGCACTCGCCACGACGGTCATCGAAAACGTCGGGGACGACGACGTGCTGTTCCGCGCACTCGATGCGTGGCTCGTGCGATCGTGCCCTGCCCTTTGCCGCGGAGTCGCGTTCGATGGGTAGGCGGCTGAGCGCCGCGGGATGGCTACGCGCGATCGCACTCGTTCCCGCCTTCGTGTTCTGCCTCATAGCGCTCGTGTTCACGTATGCTCCCGCCCCTGTGGTGGGCATGCTGTATCCCCTGAGCTATGAGGACGATATCCAGTCCGCTGCGAAGGCGTACAAGATCGACCCGTACCTCGTCGCAGCGGTCATCGAGACGGAATCGAACTGGGACCCGAGTGTTCGCTCGTCGTCCGGCGCCGAGGGGCTCATGCAGCTGCTTCCCGATACGGCGCAGGACATGATCGACAAGGGCTATGTCGACGGGGACGCATATTCGGTCGACGACCTGTTCGAACCCGACGTCAACATCATGTTCGGCTGCGCCTACCTGCGCTATCTGCTCGATTACTATGACGGTGCGCTCGATCGGGCAATCGCCGCCTACAATGCAGGCATCGGCAATGTCGAGGACTGGGTGGATCAGGATACCGCGCTGCACAACGCGATCACCTTCCCCGAGACGCAGGCATACCTTGTGCGCGTTCTGAACTCGTATAATCGATACGAGGAGCTCTACGCGGGACGCTTCGTCGCCTGGGGCGCCTGAGGGCGCTTGCACGCCCGTGCTCCTCGTGATAGGATACCGCCCCTGATCACCGCGCGTAACGCCGTGCTCGGGGGAATGGCATGGTGCAGCGGGATGCAAGGAGGCCCACGGTGGAGGCATTCGAGGTCGAACGCGTCGGCGGCGAGCTGCGTCGTTTCGGGACCGCGGGAGAACCGGCCAAATTCGAGGTCGTAAGCCCCTTCGAGCCGTCAGGCGACCAGCCGCAGGCCATCCAGTCGCTCGTGGACGGCGTGCGCGCCGGCGACCGCTACCAGGTGCTGCTCGGCGTCACCGGCTCGGGCAAGACCTACACCATGGCCAAGACCATCGAGGCGCTCGGCAAGCCCACGCTCGTCATGGCGCCGAACAAGACCCTCGCCGCCCAGCTCGCGAGCGAGCTCAAGGAGTTCTTCCCCCATAACGCCGTCGTGTACTTCGTGTCCTACTACGATTACTACCAGCCCGAGGCGTACGTGCCGCAATCGGATACCTACATCGAGAAGGACGCCTCGATCAACGAGGAGGTCGAGATGCTCCGGCATCAGGCCACCTCGCAGCTGCTCAGCCGCCGCGACGTGATCGTGGTCGCCTCCGTGTCGTGCATCTACGGCATCGGATCGCCGGAGGATTACGCCGGCCTCGCGCCCAACGTGGACAAGAAGGAACCGCTCGAGCGCGACGACTTCATCCACGCGCTCATCGACATCCAATACGACCGCAACGATTTCGACCTCGCCCGCGGCACGTTCCGTGTGCGCGGCGACGTGGTCGACGTGTTCCCGCCCTACGCCGAGCATCCCCTGCGCTTTGAGTTCTTCGGCGACGAGGTGGAGCTCATCGCCGAGATCGACGAGGTGACCGGCGAGATCCTGCGCGAATACGACGCCATCCCGGTGTGGCCGGCGTCGCACTACGTGACCGAGAAGCCGAAGGTGCGCGCGGCGCTCCGCACCATCGAGGAGGAGTGCGAGGCGCGCGTGGCCGAGCTCAAGGCCGCCGACAAGCTGCTCGAGGCGCAGCGCCTGCAGCAGCGCACCGACTACGACCTCGAGATGCTCGAGACCATGGGCTACTGCAACGGTATCGAGAACTACTCGCGCCACCTCGACGGGCGCAAGCCGGGAGAGCCGCCCTACACGCTCATCGATTACTTCCCGAAGGACATGCTCTGCATCATCGACGAGAGCCATGTGACGGTGCCGCAGATTCGCGGCATGCACGAAGGCGACCGCTCGCGCAAGGTGACGCTCGTGGAGCACGGCTTCCGCCTGCCCTCGGCGCTCGACAACCGCCCTTTGCGCTTCGACGAGTTCGAGGCGCGCGTGCCGCAGTTCATCTACGTGAGCGCGACCCCGGGCGACTATGAGCTGCGCGTGAGCCAGAACAACGTGGAGCAGATCATCCGCCCGACAGGGCTCCTCGACCCTAAGATCGACGTGCGCCCGGTGCGCGGGCAGATCGACGACCTGCTCGACGAGATCCGCGCGCGCACGGCGCGCCATGAGCGCGTGCTCGTGACGACGCTCACGAAGCGCATGGCGGAGGACCTCACCGACCATCTGCTCGACGCGGACGTGAAGGTGAACTACATGCACTCCGACACCGCGACGATGGACCGCGTGGAGATCCTGCGCGACCTGCGCCAGGGGAAGATCGACGTGCTTGTGGGCATCAACCTGCTGCGGGAGGGCCTCGATTTGCCTGAGGTGTCGCTCGTGGCGATCCTCGACGCGGACAAGGAGGGGTTCCTGCGCAACCGGCGCTCGCTCATCCAGACCATCGGCCGCGCGGCTCGCAACGCCGACGGCGAGGTCATCATGTACGCCGACACCATCACCGACTCCATGCGCGAGGCGATCGACGAGACGAACCGTCGTCGCTCCATCCAGATGGCGTACAACGCGGAGCACGGCATCGAGCCCAAGACGGTGCGCAAGGCCATCAACGACATCTCGAGCTTCATCGCTGAGGCGAACGAGAACGTGGGCAAGCGCGACCGGAGCCGGGGCGACTCACTCGGTCACGGCGCGTTCTTCACGCCGGCGGGCGAAGGGGCGGACGAGGCGCCGGAGGCTGCGGCGTCCGCCGGGCAGCGTCTCGCCGAGGAGCTTGCGGATCTGCCGAAGGGCGAGGTGCAGCGCATCGTCGCGACGATGGAGGACGATATGCGCAGCGCCTCGGAGGCCATGGACTTCGAGGAGGCGGCGCGCCTGCGCGATGCCATCGTGCACATCAAGGCCATGCTCGAGGGATCGAGCGAGGACGAGGCCATGGAGGCGCTGCGGCGCACCGCGCGCAAGGGCAGCGTCTTCGGCGGCGGGCGGAAGCGCCAGGGCTGGAAGGGCAAGCACTAGGAGAAGACTGCCCAGGCGTAACGATATAATCAAACGCGTTGTGGTGCATGGAGGGTATGGAGGAAATCCATGACGGAAACCAAGGAGCAGCAGCGCGCGGCGTTGCATAAGGCCATCTGGGGCATCGCGGACGATGTGCGCGGCGCCGTAGATGGTTGGGACTTCAAGATGTACATCCTGGGTTTCCTGTTTTACCGCTTCATTTCCGAGGATCTTACCGCGTATATCGACGAGGGTGAACGTGAAGCGGGCGATGGGGCGTTCTCATATGCTGCGATGGCAGATGAGGACGCCGAGGCCGCGCGCGAGGGCATCATCGAGGAGAAGGGCTACTTCATGCTGCCCTCCGAGCTCTTCGAGAACGTCGCGGCGCGCTGCGATAAGGATCCCGACCTCAATGAGACGGTGAAAGCCGTGTTTGACCATATCGAGGGCTCGAGCATGGGAACGGCTTCCGAGAAGAGCTTCCGGGGTTTGTTCGATGACATCGATCTCAATTCCAATAAGCTCGGTAGCGGAGTAGCCGAACGCAACGATCGCCTCGTGAAGATCATCAAGGGCATCGCGGGGCTCGATTTCGGCAATGTCATGGACGCCAAGATTGACCTCTTTGGCGATGCATACGAGTACCTCATGAACATGTATGCCAGCAACGCCGGCAAGTCCGGCGGCGAGTTCTTCACGCCGCAGGAGGTCTCCGAGCTTCTGGCCAAGATCGTCATCGGCGATCGCGATTCCGTGAACAAGGTGTATGACCCGGCCTGTGGATCGGGCTCGCTCTTGCTCAAATTTGCCAAGCTTCTGGGGCAGGAGAACGTCCGCCGCGGGTTCTACGGTCAGGAGATCAACATTACGACCTACAACCTGGCTCGCATCAACATGTTCCTGCACAAGATTCCATTCGATAAGTTTGACGTCGCCTTAGGTGACACCCTCATGTCTCCCAAACACTGGGATGAAGAGCCATTTGATGCCATCGTTTCGAATCCCCCGTATTCCATTAAGTGGGCTGGCGACAGCGACCCCACACTCATTAACGATCCGCGTTTTGCGCCGGCGGGTGTACTGGCACCTAAGAAGTATGCTGATCTGGCGTTCACAATGCACATGCTCTCATGGCTGTCGCCGGGAGGTAAGGCGGCAATTGTCGAGTTCCCCGGTGTCTTGTATCGAGGAAATGCTGAAAAGAAAATTCGTAAATATCTTGTCGATAACAACTTCGTCGAGGCCGTTATTCAGTTACCAGCAAACTTGTTCTTCGGCAAAGTAACCATTTCCACCTGCATCATTGTGCTTTCCAAGGGCAAGGCCGACGATAGGATTCTGTTCGTGGACGCATCCGAGGAATTCAGTCACGTCGGCAACAAGAATAAACTCATGCCCGAGAACATCGAGCGCGTGTATAAGGCGGTTCATGATCGCTGCGAGGAGGAACACTTCTCGAAGCTCGTCAGCATCGACGAGGTCGGCGCTGAGAACGACTATAACCTTTCAGTTGGCACCTACGTCGAGAAGCGCGACACGCGCGAGCAGGTCGACATCGCGGAGCTCAATGAGCGCATCAAGGGCATCGTCGCCCGCGAGCAGAAGCTGCGCGAGCAGATCGACGCCATCGTGGCGGATCTGGAGGCGTGATGCGTATGAGCAAGATTGATGAGATGGTTAAGAGGCTCTGCCCGGACGGGGTGGATTTCTATCCGCTGAACGAGGTCTTTGACCTCAAGAATGGCTATACACCTTCGAAGAAGAAGCCCGAGTACTGGGTCGACGGTACGGTCAACTGGTTCAGGATGGATGACATCCGTGTAAATGGGAGGGTTTTGTCAGATTCCATCCAGAAGGTTTCGGAAGGGGCCATCAAGGGCGGGCGTTTGTTCGACGCCAACTCCTTAATCGTTGCCACATCTGCGACTATCGGCGAGCATGCGCTCGTCACCGTGCCGTTTATGTGCAACCAGCGCTTCACTTGCCTGACGAGAAAGCCCGCTTTTCGAGATCTCCTCGATATGAAGTTCGTCTTGTATTACGCGGATGTTCTCGATAAGTTCTGCCTCGACAACACCAACAAGGGCGGCTTCGCTTCGGTTGCGATGGGAGCATTCAAGTCGTTCCCGTTCCCCGTCCCACCGCTCGAAATCCAGCGCGAGGTTGTGCGGGTGCTAGACTCCTTCGCGGAGCTGGAGGCGGAGCTGGAGGCGGAGCTGGAGGCGCGCAAGGCGCAGTACGCCTACTATCGCGATAAACTGTTAGCCTTTGATAACATTGAAATGCAGAGAGAGAGAGACCTTCAATGGCTGACGATAGGTGAGGTTTTCAAGCTAAAAGCAGGAAAACATATTTCAAGTGAGCTTATTTCCGCGATGCAGAGTGAAGTTTGCCCTTATCCGTGCTTTGGGGGCAATGGATTGCGAGGCTATGTATCTATGGCAAATGAAAGCGGAGAGCATGTCCTTATTGGTCGACAAGGAGCATTGTGTGGAAACGTCTGCTTTGCTCAAGGCCAATTCTATGCCACCGAGCATGCAGTTGTTGTCTCTTGCGGAGAGTCCGCACTTCCTCGGTTTGCCTTTCACCTGTTGACTGCGGCGAATTTAAATCAATACAAGTCTCAAGGGGCGCAACCAGGGCTTGCAGTTACCAATTTGAACGATGTTGTCGTTCCCATTCCACCGCTTCGGATCCAGCGGCAGGTCGTCAACATCCTCGACCGCTTCGATGCACTTACGACGTCGCTCACCGACGGCCTCCCTGCCGAGATCGAGGCGCGCCGCCAGCAGTACGAGTACTACCGCGACAAACTGTTGAGCTTTCCCCGTAAGATGGCATAAAGTCCATCATTCTGTGTATACATATCGTCACAATTGGTATGATATGTATTACAGAGAAGGGAGCCGACATGTCTACTGCCATCATGAATTTCAGGCTCGATCAAGAAGCGAAAGACGCAGCGGCGGACGTTGCGCAGGCATATGGCTTTGACCTTTCGAGCGTGCTGAGGGCGGTCTGCGTGCAGATGGCTCGTACGCGCACGCTGCCCGTGCTCACGAATTACCGTGAGACTCCGAATAGCGAAACGCTCGACGCCATGGCCTGGGGCGACGCCTTCCTTTCCGAGGGGCGGAAAGCACGGTTTTCGAATATCGATGAGATGTTCGAGGCCATGGAGTATGACGAAGCATGCTAAGACCAGATTACGCCCCGCATTTCAACAGAGATGTTAAACGCTTGAAAAAGCAACGGCGGAATCTCGATGAGTTGAAGCACGTCATGAACCTCGTGATCGAACACACCGAGGAAAGCCGTGCGGAGCTGCGCCGTCGGCATGGAGAGCACTTGCTTGCGGGCAATTGGCGAGGGCACCATGAATGCCATGTGTGCAACGCCGGCGATTGGCTGCTTATTTGGGCAGAGAACGACGAGGTGGCTCTTTTTGAGCGAACGGGTAGTCACGATGACCTGTTTGGTCGTCGCTGAGTAGTAGGAGCCGGGTATGACCGTTGACGATCCCATTGCCAAGGATGCTGCGCCGAGGGCGCTCACCTATGGGCTCATTCTTCAAGGGCCGGAGTCGACGGTTTGCGCCGAGGCACCGGTGTCTCCTGCCGCCGACGGCGCCTATCAATCTGAAGCTATGCTTGAGCAGGAGCTTATCGATATCCTCGTGAGCCAGGGCTACGAGCGGCTGAACGTGAACTCCGAGGCGGCGCTTGTAGCGAACCTGCGGGCGAAGATTGAAGAGCTTAACGGTATTCGGTTCACCGATGTCGAGTGGAAGCGCTTCTCATCTGAGAACATCACGAACCCCGCGCTCACCGTCACAGACAAGACGCGCCGCATACAGGACGACCCCGTCATCGCTTTCCAACGCGACGATGGTTCGTACAAGAACGTCTACCTCATCGACCGCGACCATATCCACAAGAACCGCC
Source organism: [Collinsella] massiliensis (assembly GCA_000333815.1). Classification (GTDB taxonomy): domain Bacteria; phylum Actinomycetota; class Coriobacteriia; order Coriobacteriales; family Coriobacteriaceae; genus Enorma. Next base: position 24,055 of record CAPI01000103.1, on the reverse strand, counting down.
TTCAGGTCATGAACCAGTACGAGGCGAACGAGGGCACTCACAAGAACCGCTATGATGTCACGATTTTGGTGAACGGTCTTCCGCTCGTGCATATCGAGCTCAAGCGGCGCGGCGTGCGCCTGCGCGAGGCGTTCAACCAGATTGAGCGCTACCAGCGCGAAAGCTTCTGGTCGGGTTCGGGGCTCTTCGAATTCGTCCAGGTCTTCGTCATCTCCAACGGTACGAGCACGAAGTACTACGGCAATACCGTGCGTTGGGATCATACACACCCCAAGGCGGGGCGCAAGGGTGCGTCTTCGTTCGAATTCACGAGCTGGTGGACAGACTCGAAGAACCGCCGCATCGCCGACCTTGAGGGGTTCGCGCGGACGTTCCTCTCGCGCGGCACGCTGCTCATGGTCCTCACGCACTACTGCGTGCTCACCGCCGAAGACGAGCCGAAGCTGCTCGTCATGCGCCCGTACCAGATCTGCGCTACGGAGCGGATACTCAACCGCATCCTCGTCTCCGAGCTCGACCGCCGCCGCCTCGGCACCATCGATGCCGGCGGCTACGTCTGGCACACCACGGGCTCGGGCAAGACGCTCATCTCGTTCAAGTGCGCCCAGCTCGCGAGCCGCATGGAGGGCATCGATAAGGTCATGTTCGTCGTGGATCGCAAGGATCTCGACTACCAGACCATGAAGGAGTACAATCGCTTCCAGAAGGATGCGGTGAACGGGTCCGCGGATACGCGCGCCCTCGACGCCAACCTGTGCGACGACACGAAGCGCATCTGCGTGACCACCATCCAGAAGCTCTCCGTGCTCATCGAGAAGAGTGCCAAGCACCCCATCTACGACAAGCACGTCGTCTTCATCTTCGACGAGTGCCACCGCAGCCAGTTCGGCAAGATGCACAAGGACATCGTCAAGAAGTTCAAGAACTACCACCTGTTCGGCTTCACCGGTACGCCCATCTTCGCGAAGAACGCCAGCATGAGCGGAGACCCCACGCTGCGCACCACCGAGCAGGCGTTCGGCGACCGCCTCCACTCCTACACCATCGTGAACGCCATCGACGACGGCAACGTGCTGCCGTTCCGCGTGAGCTATCTATCCACTATGAAATCGGCGCACGGGGACGACGGCCAGCAGGTCGAGGCGATTGACCGCGAGGGCGCGCTCATCTCGTTCGCGCGCATCATCAACAACGCCGAGTACATCATCGACCACTATGCGCAGCATACGAAGCGAAAAAGCGACGGGACGGGCTTCACCTCGATTCTCGCAACGGAATCCATTCCCGCCGCGAAGCGCTACTACGCCGCTTTTAAACAGATTCAGCAAACGCGCGGCGAGCTCAAGGGCAAGCCGCTTAAGATCGCCATGATCTACAGCTACGCGCCGAACGGGGATGATCTCGCTACCGGTATCATCGCCGACGAATCTATGGAGACCGCTCAGCTCGATGCAAGTGATCGCGAGGCGCTTGAGCTCGCGATCGAGGACTACAACGCCATGTTCAACATGTCCTTCTCTACGGACGGGGCTAAGTTCCAGAGCTATTACAAGGATGTCTCGCAGCGCCTTAAGAAGCGCGAACTCGATATGCTCATCGTGGTGGACATGTTCCTCACCGGCTTCGATTCGCCTACATTGAATACGCTCTGGGTCGATAAGAACCTCAAGATGCACGGCTTGCTCCAGGCGTTCAGCCGCACGAACCGCATCCTCGATTCGGTCAAGTCATTCGGCAACATCGTTTGTTTCCGCGACCTTTCGCATCGGGTAGACGAAGCGCTCGAGCTTTTCGGCGATGAGGCGGCGGGCGGCATCGTGATTCTCAAATCGTATGCCGAGTACATGTCGGACTATCTGAGCACCCTCGACGAGATCCAAACGAGGTTCATAGGCGCGGACGGCAAGCTCGAGCTTGTGGGCGAGGCGGCGGAGAAGGCGTTCGTTGGGGCTTTCGGTGCGCTCCTACGCCTGCGCAACGTGCTGAGCGTGTTTGATGAATTTGCCGCCGACGACCCGCTTTCTGCGCTTAAGCTGCAGGATTGGCAGAGCACGTACCTCGACGTCGCTGACGAGTATCGTCGTCGCGCGAAGGCGGATGCGGTCGATATCGTCGATGACCTTGCGTTCGAGATCGAGCTCATACGGCAGGTCGAAGTGGATATCGACTACATCCTTGGGCTCGTTGCGAAGGCGCGCGGCGGTAATGGGGAAGACAAGATCGCGCTCGATAAGATTTACCGCGCGATTTGGACGAGTCCGCAGCTTCGCGATAAAGCAGAGCTCATCGAGGCGTTCTTGGAGCGCATGGGTCTTGCTGATGGACACGCCGCCGAGGCCGAAGAGGGCACCGAGGAGGAGCGCCGCGCTCGCGTCGATGCCGAATGGGCGGCGCATGTCGATCATGAGATGACGCGCGAGCTCGACTCGATCGTCTCTGAGGAGAACCTTGACCCAGAGAAGGTCCGCGACGTCATCTCCTATGCATTCGAGGCCGGCGGTGTGCCGGAGAGTGGAACCATGGTGCAGGCGTGCCTGCCCAAGATGTCTCGCTTCGCCAAAGGGAATGCCTACAGCGAGAAGCGCTCGCGCGTAATTGCCCGACTGCAGGACTTCTATGACAAGTTCCGCACGCTCGTGCGAAGATGGCCTATCGAGCGATAAACCATCTTCGCTGATGTTAAAACCCTGGGGTAATTTCACATGACTGGACGGGCGCGCCGGCTTCGTTCTCGCCCGGCGGGTTAGAACGCGCGGAAGCGGGCGTAGCGGCGCGTGAGGAGCTCCTCCGTATCGAGGGCGGCGAGCTCGGCGAAGGCGTCCAGAGCGCGCGCCAGGATGCGCCGGGCAAGCTCCTCGTGGCTGCACGCATCATCGATGGTGCCGTCCGCGATGCCGAGTTCGGTGAGGCGCGGGGCGGTGAGGCCGAGGTATTCGGCTGCGTCCGCCGCGCGGTCGGTGGATTTCCACAGGATCGAGGCGCAGCCCTCGGGGCTCACGACGGAATAGGCGGCATGGTCGAGCATGTAGACGCGGTCGCCCCCTGCGAGCGCGAGCGCGCCGCCACTTCCGCCCTCGCCGGTGATAATGCTCACGAGCGGCGTCTTGAGCTCGGCCATGGTCACGAGGTTCGACGCGATGGCCTCGCCCTGACCGCGCTCCTCCGCACCGATGCCGCAGTACGCGCCCGCGGTATCGACGAGGCAGAGGACGGGCCTGCCGAAGCGCTCGGCCTGCTGCATGAGGCGCCGCGCCTTGCGGTAGCCCTCCGGATGCGCGGAGCCGAAGTTGCGCGCCACGCGCTCCTTCGTGGAACGGCCGCGCTCGGTGCCGATGACGGTGAGCACCTGGTCGCCCACCCAAGCGATACCGCCCACGATGGCGGTGTCGTCACCGAAGGAGCGGTCGCCGTGGAGCTCGATGAAGCCGTCGAAGCCGAGCTCGATGAGCTCGAGCACGGTGGGATGCTCCACAGAGCGCGCCGCCTGCACGATCTCGTAGGCGCTCGGCGGCTCGGGCTTCCCCTGCTTGCGGCGTCGGCCGATCTTCTTGAGGAGCATGTGCGGCCCATGCTGCTCCAGAAGCGCATGCGGCGCGGAGGCCGACGGGATGCGGCCGGCGTGGAGGGCGAGGAGCTCGGCCAGGGTCGCGGGGACGTCCGCGCGCTCGACGATGAGGTCGAGGAAGCCGTGTTCGAGCAAGAACTCGGCGCGTTGGAAGCCCGCAGGCAGGCGCTTATGGGTGGTCTGCTCCACCACGCGCGGGCCGGCGAAGGCGATAAGCGCGCCCGGCTCGGCGAGGATCACGTCGCCCTCCATGGCGAAGCTCGCGGTGACGCCTCCCGTGGTGGGGTCGGTGAGCAGGGCGAGGTAGGGAAGGCCGGCGCGGGCGAGGCGGGCGCGGGCGCTCGAGACCTTCGCCATCTGCATGAGCGAGGTCGTGCCCTCCTGCATGCGCGCGCCGCCCGAGACGGTGATGCCCACGACCGGAAGCCGGAGCTCGATCGCCCGCTCGAAGGTGCGGCAGATCTTCTCCCCCACGACGGAGCCCATCGAGCCCATCATGAAATCGCCGTCCATGATGAAGACGGCGCAGGGCTCCCCGCCGATGGTGGCGCGTCCGCAGAGCACGGCGTCCTTGCTGCCGCAGGCGCGCTGCGAGCGCTCGAGCTTCTCGGCGTAGCCGGGGAAGGAGAGCGCCTCGCGGCCGGCGGGCGCATCCTGCACGGAGAGCTCGGCATCCCATTCCTCGAAGCTGCCGTCGTCGAGGGTCATTGCAAGGCGCGCGCGTGCGCCCAGGCGCAGGTGGTGCCCGCAGCGGGGGCAGACGTCGAGGTTGCGCGCGAGCAGCTCCTGGTCGATGACGCGCCGGCAGCCCGGGCACTTAACGTATGCGCGGCGCTCCGGGAGCTCGATGGGTACATCGGTCACGGGGCCCTCGAGCTTGTTGATGCCCTTCTGCTTAGCTTTCATAGAGGTGCTCCATCAGGTTCGTGTGGTAGATGCCGGAAAGGAACTCCGGGTTCGCGAGGATGTCGAGCTGCAGGTCGCTGTTCTCCTGAACGCCGTCGACCTCGAGCTCGGTGAGGGCGGAGCGCATCTTGCGCACGGCTTCCTCGCGGGTGCCGGCGCGCACGATGAGCTTGCCGAGCATGGAGTCGTAGTAGGGCGGCACGAGGGCGCCGGGGTAGAGCGCGGAATCGAAGCGCACCCATGGCCCGCCCGGCACATGGAGGTTCTCGACGGTGCCGCACGAGGGGAGGTAGTCCGGCCCCGGCCCCTCGGCGTTGATGCGGCACTCGATGGCGTGGGCGCGCTTGGCGGGCGCGAGCTCGTCTTGGGTGTAGGGGAACGCGACGCCCGCGGCGATGCGCAGCTGCCATTTGACGAGGTCGATGTCGGTCACGAACTCGGTGACGGGGTGCTCGACCTGCAGGCGCGTGTTCATCTCCATGAAGTAGAACTGGCCGTCGTCGGTGTAGAGGTACTCGATGGTGCCCGCACCCTCATAGCCCACGGCACGTGCCAGGCTGCGCGCCGCCTCGTACATGCGCTCGCGCACGTCGTCGCGACCGTCCAGGCAGGGGGCGGGGCTCTCCTCCAAGAGCTTCTGGTTGCGGCGCTGCACGGAGCATTCGCGCTCACCGAGGGTGACGACGTTGCCGTGCGCATCGGCGAGCACCTGCACCTCCACATGGTGGGCGGGTGCCACGAACTTCTCCATATAGCATGCGCCGTCGCCGAAGGCGGCCTCGGCCTCGGCGCGCGCCTCGGTGAAGGCGCGGCCGACGTCCGCGAGGCGCTCGACCTTGCGGATGCCGCGCCCGCCGCCGCCCGAGCGCGCCTTGATGAGCACGGGACAGCCGATGCGCGCGGCTTCCGCCTCGGCCGCCTCGGCGCTCTCGAGCAGGTCGCAGCCGGGCACGACGGGCACGCCGGCCGCGCGTGCGGTGCGGCGCGCGGCGTCCTTGTCGCCCATGCGCTCGATCACCTCGGGCGCGGGTCCGACGAACACCACGCCGCATTCGCGGCACTGGCGTGCGAACGCGGCGTTCTCGGATAGGAAGCCGTAGCCGGGATGGATGGCGGTGGCGCCGCTCGCGGCGGCGACCGTGAGGATGGCGTCCCCGTTGAGGTAGCTATCCTGCGGCCGCGGCCCGCCGATGCAGTAGGCCTCGTCGGCGAGCTTGACATGGAGCGCTTCGGCGTCCGCGGTCGAATAGACGGCCACGGTCTGGACGCCCATCTCCTTGCAGGCGCGGATGACGCGCACCGCGATCTCGCCGCGGTTGGCGATGAGGATCTTTTTGAACATGGGAAGCCTCCAACGTGGTGGTCAAGTTCAGATATGCGCGATTGGGGCGCGCCGGGAAGCCGCGATGTGCCGCCCCCGCGGCCTGGCAAGCGACAAAACCCCAGGATTGCTCCATGCGGTACGGGTCGCCTCCCATGACAAAGCCCTTTTGAGCGCCCCGTGCGCCCCGGACATCGTGCATATCTGAACGTGACCACCAGAACTAGACGGCGGGGAGGGAAAAACGGTGCGTCGCGGCTGCATCGGGCGCCGCAGGGCCCGCTAGCGCGCCGCTTCGCCGCTGGGCATGAGCGCGAACGACATGCCGGCGACGCAGCAGAGCTCGCCGGCGACCCGCGCCTCGCCGTGCGCGAAGTAGAAGGGGCCGCGGTGCCGCGTGATCGTGCAGACGAGCTCCACGGTGTCGCCGGGGCGGACGGGATGCTTGAAGCGCACCTTGTCGAGGCTCGTGTACAAGGGGGTCACGTCCCCCGTGCCGGCGAGCTCCTCGCCCATGAGCACGCAGCAGTTCTGAGCGAGCATCTCGCAGAGGATCACGCCGGGAACGACGGGGTTTCCGGGGAAGTGCCCCTGCACGAAGAACTCGTCGCCGGTGATGCGGGTGCGGCCATGCGCCTCGCCGTCCACGACCTCCGCCTCGTCGAGCAGCAGCATGGGCGCGCGATGGGGGAGGATCTTCTCGAGCTCGGGTCGCTTCATCGCGCACCAGCCTCCTTCGCGGGTTCGTCGGGTTCGATGGACATGATGCGCGCGCCGTACTCCACGAGCGCACCGTCGGCAACCTCGATGGCGACGACGGTGCCATCGATGTCGGCTACGACCTCGTTCATGAGCTTCATGGCCTCGATGATGCAGAGGGTGTCGCCCGCGTGCACGTGCGCGCCCACGTGCACGAAGGGGTCGGCGTCGGGCGAGGGCGCGGCATAGAACACGCCGACCATGGGCGCCGTGACGGCGACGGTCCCCGCATCGGCACCGGTGTCGTCCGCGGCTGGGGCGGCCGCCTCGGCGGGCGCGGGCGCTGCCGGACCCGGGGTAGCTGCCGCGACGGCGGCGGGAGCGGCCTCGACGGTGGGAAGCGGTGCGGCTGCGACGACGGGCGCCGGCGTGCGCTCGAGCTCGATGACGCGGCCGTCCTGCTCCGAGAGGCGCACGCGCGTGAGGCCGTGGTCCTCCATGAGGGCGGCGACCTCGTTGAGCTTCTGGGAATCGATCTTCATCCTTACTCCTCGTAAACCTTGAATGCCAGCGCCGCGTTGTGTCCGCCGAACCCGAGGTTCGTCGAGAGCGCGCACCGCACCGGTGCGGCGACGGCGCGGTTGGGCGTGTAGTCGAGATCGCAGGCAGGGTCGGGCTCGGCGTAGCCCATGGTGGGCGGGATGACGCCGTGCTCGATCGCCAGCGCGCATACGGCGGCCTCGAGGGCGCCGGTCGCGCCGAGCATGTGCCCGGTCATGGATTTCGTGGACGAGATGTGCGCGGCGCGCGCCGCCTCCTCGCCGAGCGCCTGCTTGATGCCGAGCGTCTCGGAGGCGTCGTTCAGCTTGGTGGAGGTGCCGTGGGCGTTGATGTAGAGGCCGTCGCGCACGTCGAGCCCGGCCTCCTCGACGGCCGCGCGGATCGCCCGCGTGATGCCCTGGGCGTCCGGCGCGGGGCTCGTGATGTGGTAGGCGTCGGCGGTGTTGCCGTAGCCGGCGATCTCGCACAGGATGCGCGCGCTGCGCTCGCGCGCGTGCTCGAGCTCCTCGAGGACGAGGATGCAGGCGCCCTCGCCCATCACGAAGCCGTCGCGGTTCTTGTCGAAGGGGCGGCAGGCGGTCGCGGGGTCGGGGTTGCGTGTGAGCGCCTTGCAGTTCGTGAAGCCCGCGATGGCCTCGGGCACGATGCAGGCCTCGGCGCCGCCGGCCAGGATCGCGTCCGCGTAGCCGTGCTTGATGGCATGGAAGGCCTCGCCCACCGTGTGCGCCGAGGTGGCGCAGGCGGTGACGACGGGCAGCGTGGGGCCGGTGAGGCGGTGCCGGATGGAGACCTCGCCCGCGGCCATGTTCGCGATCATCATAGGGATCATGAACGGCGGGCAGCGCCGGAAGCCGCGCTCGCGCATGGTGTCGACGGCGGCGGTGTAGGATGCCATGCCCCCGATGCCGGAGCCCACGTACACGCCCACGCGGTCGGGGTCGAAGTTCTCGGCCTCGGCCAGGCCGGATCCCGCCATCGCCTCATCCGATGCGGCGAGCGCGTACTGCACGTTGAGGTCCTTGTGGCGCACGTCCTCCCCGAGTCGCTCCCGGCCGTCGAAGCCCTTGACCTCGGCGGCGACGGTGACCTTGAGCCCGTCGGTGGGGATGTTCGCGATGGTGGCGATGCCGCTCGTGCCGTTGACGAGCGCGTGCCAGGTCTCTGGGGCGGTGAGGCCGACGGGCGTGACCGCCCCCATGCCGGTGATGACGACCCTGCGTTCCATGGTGCTTCTCCTTCTATCTGTGCCTGGCGCTCGCGGCGCGTCGATGGCGCCCGATCTCGCGGCTTCGCGTGCGGGCGGCATCACATCGCCATGCCGCCGTCGATGCGGATGACCTCGCCGGTTATGTAGGCGGCCGCGTCGCTGGCGAGGAAGGCGACGAGCGCGGCCACCTCGTCGGCGCGGCCGAACCTGCCGAGGGGGATCTGCTGCTCGGTGCGCTCGCGCACCGTATCGGCGAGCGCCGCGGTCATATCGGTCTCGATGAAGCCGGGGGCGACGGCGTTCACGGTGACGCCGCGGCCCGCGAGCTCGCGGGCGCATGCCTTCGTGAGGCCGATGATCCCCGCCTTCGAGGCTGCGTAGTTCACCTGGCCGGCGTTGCCCGCGAGCGCCACGACGGAGCTCATGTTCACGATGCGGCCGCCGCGCTGGCGCATGAACGGGCGCACGAGGGCGCGCGTCATGTGGTAGGCGCCCTTGAGGTTCACGTCGATCACGCGGTCGAAGTCCTCCTCGCTCATGCGCGCGAGGAGCGCGTCGCGCGTGACGCCCGCGTTATTCACGAGCGCCCAGATGCCGCCGAAATCGGCGAGCGCCTGCGCGGCGCAGGCGGCGGCAGCGTCGGCGTCCGCCACGTCGCAGCGATAGGTGCGGGCGGTGGCGCCGAGCTCCTCGGCGCGCGCGGCGGTCTCGCGCGCGGCCTCGTCGTTGCCGGCGTAGACGATCGCGAGGTCGAAGCCCGCCTGCGCGAGCGCGAGGCAGATGGCGCGGCCGATGCCGCGCGAGCCTCCGGTGACGAGCGCGCAGCGCCGTTCGGTGTCGGTTGCCATGATGTCCTCCTATTCCGCCGGGTCGCCCGCGCCACGGCAGGCGGTGAGCACGGCATCGAGCTGCTCGGGCGTCTCGCAGGGCAGGGCGGTCGCGCCCTTGAGCGTGCGCTTCACGAGGCCGGTGAGGGTCTTTCCCGGACCGACCTCGATGAACGTGTCGATCCCGCGGGACGAGAGCGCTTCGAGCGTGCGCACCCATCGCACGGGGTTCGACGCCTGGCTCGCGAGGAGCTCAGCGCGGGCAGCCCCGGCGTTCGCCCCGTCGCCTTCGGGATAGGGTTCGGCGGTGCGGTTCGCGATGACGGGGATGCGCGGCGCGGCGAGGCCGTGGCCGTCCGCGAGGTAGGCGGCGAGCGCCTTGGTCGCATCCGCCATGTAGGGGCTGTGGAAGGCGCCGGACACCGCGACGGGCATGCTGCGCCCGCCGGCGGCGCGCACGAGCCCGTCGAGCTCGTCGAGCGCCTCGGGGGCGCCTGCGACGACGGTCTGCTGGGGGCTGTTGTAGTTCACCGGCCAGGCGTTCCCCGCCTCGCGCGCGAGGGCCTCGACCGTTGCGGCGTCGAGCTTGAGCACGGCGCGCATGGCGCCGGGATGCTCCGCCGCCGCTGCGGCCATGAACGCGGCGCGGTGGCATACGAGCTCGAAGCCGGCCGCATCGTCGAGGGCGCCCGCGAAGGTGAGGGCGGCGACCTCGCCGAGCGAGAAGCCCGCCACGGCATCGGGGGTAAGCCCGTGCGCCTCGAGCGCCTGCGCGCAGGCGAGGTCGCAGGCGAAGACGCACGGCTGCGTCGTCGCCGTCTCATCGAGTTCCTCCTGGGTGCCGGCGAAGCACTGCGCGCTCGTGCCGGGACGGACGGCGTCCGCCGCGTCGAAGACGGCGCGCGCCGCGGGCTCGCGCTCGGCGAGCGAGGCGCCCATGCCGGGGTGCTGGGCGCCCTGGCCGGCGAAGAGGAAGGCTACGCCACCCATGCCGCCGCCCCCTTGAGGAGCTCTTCCGCGCCGCCCACGATGTCCTCGACGATCGCGCGGGCGCTCTGGCGCTCGCGGACGAGGCCGGCGACCTGCCCGCACATGAACGAGCCCTCCTCGTAGTTGCCGTCCTTCGCGGCCTTGCGCAGGGCGCCGGCGCCCATCTGCTCGAGCTCCTCGATGGGCGCCCCCTCGTTCTCGCGCTGCGCGAACGCGTTGGTGAATGGCGTCTTGAGGCAGCGCACGGCATGTCCGGTGCGGCGGCCGGTGACGAGGGTGGAGATGTCCTTCGCCTTGAGCACGCGCTCCTTGTACTCCTCGGACACCGCGCACTCATCGGCCACGAGGAAGCGCGTCCCCACCTGGACGCCGCAGGCGCCGAGCATGAGCGCCGCCGCCATGCCGCGGCCGTCGGCGATGCCGCCCGCGGCGATGACGGGGATCTTCACCGCGTCGGCGACCTGCGGGACGAGCGCCATCGTGGTGGCGTCGCCCACATGCCCGCCGCTCTCGCCGCCCTCGGCGATCACGGCCGCGGCGCCGGCGCGCTCGACGATGCGCGCGAGCCCGACGGAGGCGACGACCGGGATGACCTTGATTCCGGCCTCGTTCCAGGCCTTCATGAACCGCACCGGGTTGCCGGCGCCCGTCACGACCACGGGGACGTGCTCGTCGATGACGACCTGCGCGACCTCGTCGGCGAACGGGCTCATGAGCATCACGTTCACGCCGAAGGGCTTGTCCGTGCGCTCGCGCAGGGCGCGGATCTCGGAACGGAGCCATGCGGCGTCCGCGTTCATCGCCGCGATGATGCCGAGGCCGCCGGCCTCGGATACGGCGGACGCGAGCGAGGCGTCGGCGATCCACGCCATGCCTCCCTGGAAGATGGGCTTCTCGGTGCCCAGGGCCTCGCAGATGGGTGAGCGCAGCATGCTAGTTCTCCATGAGGGATTCGATGAGCTCGACGAGTTCGCCCACGGTCTCGGGGTTGGAATCGGTTTCGATCTCGATGCCGAACTCGTCCTCGCAGGCGATGACGGCCTCGACGGTGGCGAGGCTGTCCAGGCCGGCGTCCGCGAGCTTGGTCTCGGGCGTGAGCTCGGCGCCGGTGCCGCCGTTGTCGCGGATGATGGCGCAGATGCGGTCGAAGGTGGTGTCTGCCATGATGGTTCTCCTTTTGCTATCGTCCTCGCGCGGAATGCGCGAAGGGGGCGGGGTGATGGCCGGGCTATTCCCAGCGGATGAGGCACGAGCCCACGTCGAGGCCGGCCCCGAAGCCCACGAGCGCGATGAGCTCGCTGGGGTGGAGCCGTCCGCCGCGCGCGAGCGCGTCGAGGGTGTAGGGGATGCAGGCGCTCGAGATGTTGCCCGTCGCGTGCAGCGTGCGGGCCACGCGGTCGTCCTCGATGCCGAGCCGCTGGGCGGCGGCGGTGAGGATGCGGTCGTTGGCCTGGTGGAAGATGAAGTGGTCGATGTCCGCGGCCCCGATACCGGCCTCGGCGCACAGGCCGTGCACGGCGTCGCAGATGGCTTGGACGCCGAATTTGAAGACGCGCTGGCCCTTCATCGCGAGCGCGCTCGGGACGGGCGTCGCCGCGGCGAACGGCGAGGTCCCGGCGATGCCGGGTACGGAGAGCGCGTCGGTGTCGGGCGTGGTCGAGAGCTCGATGGCAAGCGGACTCGCCCCGCCCGCCTCGACGACGCACGCGGCGGCGCCGTCGCCGAAGAGCACGCATGTGGCGCGGTCGCTCCAGTCGAGGAGTCGCGACATCTGCTCCGCCGCCACGATGAGCGCGCGCCGGGCGCGGCCGCGGGCGAGGAAGCCGTCGACGACGTCGAGGGCGAAGACGAAGCCCGCGCACGCGGCCGACACGTCGAAGGCCGGGCAAGAGGCGCCGATACGCTCGGCGACCGCGCAGGCCTCGGCGGGCATGAGGTGGTCGCCCGAGGTGGTGGCGCATACGATGAGGTCGAGGTCGGTCGCGGCGAGCCCCGCGGCGGCGAGAGCGCGCTCGCTCGCGGCGACGGCGAGGTCATCGAGGGTCTCATGGGTGCATACGCGGCGCTCCCGGATGCCGGTTCGCGAGAAGATCCACTCGTCCGTGGTATCGAGGAACCGCGAGAGGTCGTCGTTCGTTATGCGCTGCTCGGGGAGGGCCGAACCCGTCCCGATGATGTGGAAAGCCATGTGAGCCTCGCTCGGGGTGTCGTTTCGGCGCATACCGTACGGCAGCGCGTCATCTTATTGACGATTTATTAATAAACGTCAACCACCCATACGCTAGCAAAGCGCGCGGGCGACGATGCCCCGCGCGTCGAAATATGCGCGCCGCGTCACGCTTTATCCATGTTTGACGATTGGTCAACGACACCGAGGTTTTGGCGCAAAATGTAAAAATACCCCAGGGGTTTTTCTACATCCTCTCGCTTCTCCTCGCAACGAGGCCGGCGCCTTGTTGCCGCGGATGTAGAAAAACCCCTGGGGTATTTTTACTTGAGCGTGTTCAAGACCGCGTCGGCGCAGCGGAGGCCGTCGGCGGCGGCGCTCATGATGCCGCCCGCGTAGCCCGCGCCCTCCCCGCAGGGGAAGAGGCCGGCGGCGTCGAGCGCCTGGCAATCGCGGCCGCGCACGACGGTTACGGGCGCGCTCGAGCGCGATTCCACGCCGGTGAGCACGGCGTCCGCCGCATCGAAGCCCTCGAGCTTGCGTCCGAGCACGGGGATCCCGGCGCGAAGCGTCTCCGTGATATACGGGGGCAGCGCGTCGTCGAGCGCGCCCCAGGTGACGCCGAGCGGATAGGTGGGCTCCACGCGGCCGCCGCACGAGCTCGGGACGCCGGCAAGGAAGTCGCCCACGAGCTGCGCGGGCGCGCGGTAGCTCCCCCCGCCGAGCTCGAAGGCGCGCTGCTCACAGCGGCGCTGCAGCTCCACGCCCGCGAGCGGATCGGAGCCGGGGAGGTCGTCGGGCGTCACGTTCACGAGGAGCGCGGAGTTCGCGTTGGCGCCCGCACGGGCGCGCAGGCTCGCGCCGTTGGTGACGACGCCGCCGGGCTCCGAGGCGGCGGCGACCACCTCGCCGCCCGGGCACATGCAGAAGGTGAAGAGGCTGCGGCCGCCGCGCGGGTGGGCGACGAGCTTATAGGGGGCGGCGCCGAGCGCTGGGTTCCCGGCGAAGCGGCCGTACTGCGCGCGGTCGATCGCCGCCTGGAGGTGCTCGATGCGCACGCCCATGGCGAACGTCTTGCGCGCGAGCGTAAAGCCGCGCCGCTCAAGGAGCTCGAACACGTCTCGCGCGGAGTGGCCGCAGGCGAGGACGAGCGCGGTGCAGGTGATGCGCTCCGTGCGCACGGCGCCCGCAACGTCCCGTGTCTCGACCTGGAGGGCGCGCACGCCGCCTGCCTGCCCCTGCGCGCGCTCGATATCCACCATGCGCGCGCGGAACCGCACCTCGCCGCCCAGTTCGCGGATGCGGGCAACGAGGTTCTCCACGACGACGGGCAGCACGTCCGACCCCACATGCGGCTTGGCGTCCCAGAGGATGTCGCGCGGCGCCCCGGCGGCGACAAGCGCCTCGAGGATGCGGCGGTGCGCGGGGTTCTTCGTGCCCGTGGTGAGCTTGCCGTCCGAGAAGGTGCCCGCGCCGCCCAGGCCGAACTGGATGTTGCTCTCGGGGTCGAGCTCGGCGGTGCGGTGGAACTCCTCGATGGCTTGCGTCCTGCGGCGCGCGTCGTCACCGCGCTCGATGAGGAGCGGCTCGGCGCCCGCCTCGGCGAGGGCGAGCGCGGCGAAGAGGCCGGCACAGCCCGCACCCACGACGACGGGCCGCGGCGCGGGCGGCTTCGCGAGGATGAGCGGCGTGTGCGGCGGTTCCTCGGCCACGATGCGCACGTGTTTCCGCTCGCGCTCCGGTACCCGCGCGATGAGCCCGTTCTCGTCGACGTGCGCATGGAAGGTGACGCGGACGGTGAGGACGAGGTGCACGTCGCTCTTGCGGCGCGCGTCGATGGAGCGCTTGCGCAGCTCGATGTGCTCGATGAGGTGGGGGAGGCAGCCGAGCGTCTTGATGACGTACGCGAGCCCCACCGCGAGGCAGCGCTGCTCGGTCGCACCCTGGGCGAGCGTGGCGCGGATATCCGAAATCTCGATCATGGCGCGCTCACCCGCCGATCGCGCGCGCAGCGGCCGTGCCGGCGCGCATGCCCGAGAGCCACGCCCAGGCGAGGTTGTAGCCGCCGCAGTCGGCGTCCATGTCGAGCGCCTCGCCGCAGGCGAAGAGCGGGCCGTCGTGCGGGGTGCTCAGCCGCATCGTCTCGGCATCCACGGCGGAGAAGGGGATGCCGCCCCGGCGCACCTGGGCGGAACGGGTCTCGGTCACGCCGCGCGCGCGGAACGCGAGCGCCTTTGCGGCGCGCGCCGCCCTGCCGTAGGAGCCGTTCGCGGCGAGCGCGACGATGCGGCCGAGCTGCGGGGCGAGCATGCCGTCGAACCAGGAGGCGCCCCGGTCGGCGAGCTCCCCGACCGCCGCGGCGCGCTCGCGGAAGCGCTGGCGCAGGTCGTCCTCGGCGAGCGCCGGGAAGAGGTCGATGTCGACGATGTCGTCGCGCTCGATGCGGCGCGAGAGGTTGAAGGCGGCGATGCCGGAGAGCCCGTAGGCGCGGAAGAGCACCTCGCCGTCCTCGCTCCACAGCGGCGTGCCGCCGCGAACGAGCGCGAGGCGCGCATCCGCCCGCACCCCGTCGAGCCGCGCGAGGGTGTCTGGCCCCAGGCCGTCCGCGCCGGGCGCGGGCGCGCAGGCGATGGGGCAGAGCACGGGCTGCTCGTCGAGGTGGGGGAGCTTGAAGACCTGGCAGAGCGCCTCGGAGCCGCCGCCGGGGGCGAGCACCACGGCGCGCGCCATGATGGTCTCGGTGCGCATGGGCGACGTGGAGAGCGCGCGGCGGAGCGCCCTGAGGCGCGCATGCTCGTCGCGGGCCCGGGGCGCATGGAGCGGGGCGGAGGGCGCGAGCGCCTCGAGCTTCCAGAGCCCGTCCGCGGGGTTCCATGCGGCGTGCATGAGCCGGTGCCCGCAGCGCTCGGCGATGCCCACGCGCCGGCACGCGCCCACGAGCGCGTCGCGGACGGATTCCGCGCGCTTGCTCAGAGGGTAGAGCCGACCCTCGTCGCTCGTCGTCCAGATGCCGAGCGATGCGAACCAGCCCGCGAGCCGCGCCTCGGGCTCCTCGCCCATGACGGCGCGGGCGATGACGGGATGGCGGTAGCAGGCGGGGCGCAGCCGCTCGTTGGAGAGGTTGCAGCGGCCGTTGCCCGTGGCGAGGATGGGAAGGCCGCAGGCGACATCGCATTCGATGACCGCCGTGCGCGCCCCCGCGCGGGCGGCGGCGAGCGCGGCCGCGAGGCCGGACGCCCCGCCGCCGATCACGGCCACATCATAGGTTTCCGGTGCGCTGCGCGCCATGGCGATCGTCTCCGCTTCGTATCCAGGGTGGTCTATCAGCCTTCCGCGTCCGCCTCGGCGCCGGCGTCATCGGCGCCCTCGTGCGCGGGGACGGCCTCGCAGGCGGCGAGGGCGTCGGGCAGGAAGTCCTGCGGCAGCGCCTCCTCGAGCGCGCCGGCGTCGCAGGCGAGCGCGAGCGCGGGGTCGATGGGCAGGCGGCCGAGCACCTTGAGGCCGTACTCGTCGGCGACCGCATCGAGCTTGCTCGGGCCGAATACCTCGATCTTCTTGCCGCAATCCGGGCAGGTCACGTAGCTCATGTTCTCGACGAGGCCGAGGATGGGCACGTGCATCTTCTCTGCCATGTTCACGGCCTTCGCGACGATCATGCTCACGAGGTCCTGCGGGCTCGTGACCACCACGATGCCGTCCACGGGCAGCGACTGGAACACGGTGAGCGCCACGTCGCCCGTGCCCGGGGGCATGTCGACGAGCAGGTAGTCGATGGGGCCCCAGGAGGTGTCGCTCCAGAACTGCTTGATGGCGCCCGCGATGACCGGGCCGCGCCAGAGCACCGGGTCGGTCTCGTGCTCGAGCAGGAGGTTCGACGACATGACCTTGATGCCCGTGGTGGAGATCTCGGGCAGCAGGAGCTTGCCCAGGCCGTGGGCGCGTCGCCCGCTCATGCCGAGCATCTTGGGGATGGAGGGGCCGGTGATGTCGGCGTCGAGGATGCCGACCGTGTGCCCGCGCCGCGCGAGCTCGATGGCGAGCGCGCCCGTGACGAGCGATTTGCCCACGCCGCCCTTGCCGGAGAGCACGGCGATGACGCGCTTCGCCTCCGAGAGGTTGTTCTCCTCGAATTGCGTGGGCGCGGCCTGGCCGCCCGCTGCGGCGGCATGTTCGCATGTAGCCATGGAAGTCCTTTCGATTGCACCCGGCGCGCCGCGTCGGGCGAACAGGTTGGTTACCGCCTCATTGTACCCTTTGCGCCGCCGCGCCATATCGTCCCCGCCGCCCGCGCGCCACCTCGCCCCGCGCTTCGCGTGCAACGTTGACAACTGTATCGATGAAGGCCGCATGAACGCGTGCCTCGCGTGCAAAGTTGACAACTTTATCGATGGGGGCCACGCGAGAAAGCGCTTCGTATGCAAAGTTGACAAGTTTGTCCATGAGGCACGGAGCGACGGTTCATGGAGCGCGGCGCGGCGGTGCGCGAAGGGGCGGCGCTGTACGGCGCGTGGTGGCTACCGGTCGGTTTCGAGCGTGAGCCAGATATCGGGCTCCATCCCGTCGAACCAGTCCTCTTCGGGGAGCGTGTCGAAGCTGCACCAGATGGCGGCGCCCTCCGAGCTCCCGAGGTCGTCGGGGTTGAGGTAGATGTCATCGTAGAGCGTGCCGGCGCGGAACGCCTCGCCGAAGGCGTCCGGCAGCGTGCCGTACGAAAGCAGCCCGGGCGCGGCGACGGGGACATCGAGCCCCTCGACGACGGCGTGCAGCTCGGCGAGCCGTTCCTCGGCGCGCGCGAGGTTCTCGTCGAGCGAGCGCGCGGGGTCGACCTGGAGCTTGTAGGAGACCTCGGTCACCACGCCGTCGTTGTCGACGTCGAGCGAGACGAAGGTGGTGTCGTCGCCCGAATCGGAGAGGTGCGCGTTCACGCTGTAGCCGTCCCGGTCGTAGGCTTCCGTGGGGTCGTCGCCGATGACGTAGTACCCCCGGTGCTCGAACGCGTCGGTGATTGCGGAGATGGTCTCCGCCGCTACCTGGGAATCGGCGCGCATGGATGCGGTGCGCGCGATGAAGTGGGCGCCGTAGACGAGGGCGAGCGCGAGGAGCGTCGCGAGCATCATGATGCGGCCAGCGCGCTTGGCGTTCGGCAGCTCGACGCCCAGGTCGCGCGCCGCGCGCTCGGCGTCGCGGGCGAGGGAGTTCGTCGCCTCGAGGTAGCGCGCGGTGCCGGAGATGCCGTAGGCCGCGGAGGCGGCGTCGGCGGCGTCACCGACCGCCTGGCCGAGGGCGGCCACCCCTGCCGCGGCGGCTGCCGCCATGCGCGCGGCGTCGGTGGGCTCCGCCGCCTTCGCCTGCTCGCGCGCCTGCGCTCGGGCCGCGCTCCGCGCGCGCTCGATGGCCGCCCACGCGGGCTTCCCCATGCCGAGGCGCGGGCTGAGGTACGCATAGCAGCAGAACACGGTGAGCGCGACGACGAGCGCGATGTAGGCGATCCAGCCGGGCAGGAACGCGCCGGGAGTTTGGAACACAAGGTCGTCGAGCATGGAGAGGAGGAGCATCTCGGCGCTGAGGACGAAGATGGTCGCGAGCCCCCGCGGCGCGAGCTGGGGCAGCAGGAAGTACTTCCTCACGAGTTTGCGTTGGGCTTCGGTAAGCATGGGCACCTCACATTCCCGCATGTGAGCAGTGATATGCCCTCATGATAGCGCTCGGTCGAACGCGTCACGCCGTGCGCGCATGTGAAAATTGATGCACATCTATAGATTAAGCAACAAATGGGGAATAACATAGCCGTCCCATCGTCGGCGCGCCCGCGCGCCGCGCCGAGGAACGGAGGAAGCCATGGAGAACCGCACCGATCGCCGCGTGCTCAGGAGCCGCCGCCTTATCGTCGCGGCGTTCGAGCGCCTGCTCGAGACGCGCCCGTACGAGCGCATCGGCGTGAGCGCCATCGCGCAGGAGGCGGATATCGACCGCAAGACGTTCTACCAGCACTATAGGAGTGTCGATGGGCTGCTCGGGGCTATCGCGGACGACTTCGCCGCGGGTGTGCTCGACGAGGTCGAGCAGGCCGCGCCCGCCTCGCCGCACCCCGAGGGGCGCGAGCGCGCCCTTTCCGCCTTCCTCGAGGCGCTCGTGCGCGCGGTCACGAGCGGTTTGGAACGCGACCGCCGCTACATGCAGCGGGTTCCCGCCGACGTGCTCTACGGGCACCTGAGCCGCGCCTTCAAGCGGCAGGTGGGCGAGCGCAGGCTGCTCGAGGGCGTCCTCCCCGAGCGCGAGCGCGCGGGCTCGCTCGCCTTCGCGCTGGGAGGGATCTTCTCGCTGCTGCAGAACCTGCTTGCCGACGAGCCCGCGCGCCCGGCGGCCGAGGTCGAGCGGATGGCGGTGACGCTCACCGAGTCCGGCTTGCTGGGGATGCTGGACGCGTAGGCGCGCGCCCCGGCTCCAGCGGGAAGAACGCTGTTCAGGTACGGGGCGGGCGCCCGAGCGCGCTCGCCCGGACAGGAGGCCTGCATGTCATATATCGACGTCGAGCACGAGTACAAGCGGTACCAGACCGGGTCTGCGGAGATCGTCGCGAACAACGACGTGACCTTCGCAATCGAGCGCGGCGAGCTCACCGTCATCTTGGGCGCGTCCGGCGCGGGCAAGTCCACGCTGCTGAACATCATCGGCGGCATGGACACCGCGAGCGACGGCCGCGTGGTCATCGACGGCCGCGACATCTCCCGCGCGAACCGCCGCCAGCTCACCGCCTACCGTCGCACGGACGTGGGCTTCGTGTTCCAGTTCTACAACCTGGTGGCGAACCTCGCGGCGCGCGAGAACGTGGAGCTCGCCACCGAGATCGTGCCGGACGCGCTCGATCCGGTCGAGGTGCTGCGCATGGTGGGGCTCGAGGGCCGCATGAACAATTTCCCCGCCCAGCTCTCGGGTGGCGAGCAGCAGCGCGTCGCCATCGCGCGCGCGGTGGCGAAGAACCCGAAGATCCTTCTGTGCGACGAGCCCACGGGCGCGCTCGATTACCGCACCGGCAAGCAGGTGCTCAAGATCTTGCAGGACATGTGCCGCGAGCACGGCGCGACCACGATCATCGTGACGCACAACGCGGCGATCGCCCGGATCGCCGACCGCGTGATCCATATGCGCGACGCGCGCGTCGAGCGCATCGAGACCTGCGCGGCGCCGGCCGACATCGAGACGGTGGAGTGGTAGCGATGGCAGCGTTGCGCCGCAGGCATGCCCTTTGGCTCGATATCCGCCGGTCGATCCGGCACTCGCTCGGGCGCTTCCTCTCCATCGTGGGGCTCATGGCCCTCGGGTCGTTCGCGCTCGTGGGCCTCTTCGTGACGGGCCCGGACATGCGCGCGACCGGGCGGGCGTACTTCGATGCGCTCGATGCCGCCGACATCGTGGTCATCGGCGATTTCGGCTTGAACGGCGAGGACCGCGCGCTCATCGAGCGGGCGGGCGGCATCGATGAGGTCGAGTACGGTTACCTGAAGGACGCCGTGGTCGAGGGCACCACGGAAAGCCTGCGCATCCAGTCCGCGCCCGAGCGCGTCTCGCGCTACGAGGTGGTGGAGGGGCGCATGCCCGAGGCGGCGGACGAGATCGCGCTCAGCTCGTTTTTGCGCGACGCGTACGAGGTGGGCGACACCATCACCTTCGACGAGAAGTCCGACGCCGAGGGCGACACCGTGCTCACGCGCGACGCGTTCACCGTCACGGGCTTCGTCTCCTCCTCCGAGATCATCAGCGGGGTGAACGAGGGCGCCTCGACGGCGGGCTCGGGCGAGCTCTCCGGGTACGCCGTCGTGCTGCCCGAGGTGTTCGATTCGGACGTGTACATGACGGCGCGGATCACGTTCACGGACACGGCGGGCGTCGACCCCTACACGGACGCGTACGCCGACCTCGTGCACGCGCACCGCGACGAGCTCGAGCGCCTGCTCGCCGACCAGCCCGGCGTGCGCCTCTCCGAGCTGCGGGCGCAGAACCAGGCGAAGATCGACGACGGGCAGCGGGAGGTCGACGCCGGCCGCGCCGAGCTCGCCGCAGCGGAACGCGAGCTCACGAACGCGCGCGGCCAGCTAGATGCGGGTGCGGCGCGCATCGAGGAGCGTGAGCAGCAGCTCGCGGACGAGACGGCCACGGCGCGCTCGCGGCTCGCGGACGGGGCCGCGCAGCTCGAGGACGGCCGCGCGCAGATCGCGGCTGCGCAAGACGAGCTCGCCGCGAAGGAGGCGGAGCTCTCCGCGGCGCAGGACGCGTACGCGGAGCAGGAGGCCGCCTATGAGGAGCAGGCCGCGCGCCGCCCCGAGATCGAGGCGGGGGCGGCGCAGGCGGCGGACGGCGTCGAGCGCATCGACAGCATGCTCGAGACGATCTCGGCCGCCCCTCCCGCGCTCGTGACGCCCGCCCTCGCGCACACGGTCGCCGCGCAGCAGCTCGTGGCCCTCTTCCCCTCTGCGCCGGCCGCCGACGACGTCACGTATCCCGTCTACGAGCAGCTCTCGTCGTTGGTGGGAGAGCTCGAGGCCCTCGACGCGGCGACGCCCGGGGAGGATGTCGTCGTGCTCGTCACGAACCGGCTGGGTGGCGTGCGCGCGACCCTCGTCGACCTGCAGCAGCAGGCCGCGGACGCGCTTGCCGCCCTCGATGCGGCGCCCGCCCAGCTCGAGGCCGCGCGCGAGCAGATCGCGGTAGGGGAGGACGCCCTCGACGCCGGGCGCGCCGAGCTTGCTTCCGCGCAGGAGGAGCTCGCGCAGAAGGAGGCGGCCTACGAGGCGGGGACGAGCGAGCTCGCCGCCGCGACCGCCAGCGCCGAGGCGCAGATCGCCGCCGCGCAGGAGGAGCTCGCCGCCAAGGAGGCCGCCTACGACGAGGCACGTGCCGCCTATGACGCGCAGAAGCCCGAGGCGGAGGAGCGGCTCGCCGCGGCCGAGGCGGACCTCGCCCAGGCACGCGAGAAGCTCGCCAACCTGGAGGCGCCCGGCTACAGCGCGAGCACGCGCCGCGAGGTGCCGGGCGGCGACGGCTACAAGATCTACGCCACGGTGGCGGACATCGTGGACGCGCTTGCCCGCGTGTTCCCCATCCTGCTCTACTTCATCGCCGCGCTCGTGACGTTCACCACCATGACGCGCATGGTCGACGAGGAGCGCATCGGCGCGGGCACGCTCAAGGCGCTCGGCTACTCGGACGGCGACGTGGCGCTCAAGTTCATCATGTACGGCCTGCTCTCGAGCATGGCGGGCACGGCCATCGGCATCGTGGCGGGACACACGCTCCTGCCGTGGATCGTCTACAACGCCTACGCGACGAAGTTCGTGCTGCCGCCCATCCACCTGCTGTTCGACCCCGCGGTGAGCGCGGCCGCCGTCGCGCTGGGGCTCGTGTCCGCCGTGCTGCCGGCCTGGCTCGCGGTCCGCCAGGAGCTGCGCGACAAGCCCTCGGAGCTCCTGCTGCCCAAGCCGCCGGCGTCGGGCTCGAAGATCCTGCTCGAGCGCATCCCCTTCATCTGGAACCGCCTCTCCTTCACGCACAAGGTCACGGCGCGCAACCTCTTCCGCTACAAGAAGCGCATGTTCATGACGGTCTTCGGTGTGGCGGGCGCGGTGGTGCTGCTCGTCGCGGGCTTCGGCACGCAGTACTCCATCTCGGGCATCTCGGCCGAGCAGTTCGGCAAGATCGTGACGTACGACATGATCGTCGCGCAGGCGCCCACGGCCACCGCCGAGGAGTGCGGCGAGCTCGATCGCGCGCTCGCGCAGCCGGAGGTCGCGCGCACGCTGCCCGTGCGCTACGAGGCGCTCACCAAGGTCGCCGGCGCCAACGGCGACACGCAGGACATCACGCTCATCGTGCCGGACGACCCCGGGAAGCTCGGGGACTACATCGACCTGCGCGAGCGCGCGAGCGGCGCCGTCGTGCCGCTCGACGCCGATTCCTGCGTGCTCTCCGAGCGCCTCGCGCAGCTTCTGGGCGTGGGCGTGGGCGACACGTTCACGGTGAGCGACGCGGCGGGCGCGGAGCGCGAGCTCACCTGCACGGGCGTCACCGAGATGTACATGGGGCACTTCATCTTCCTGGGCGCGGACGCCTACGTGCGCGCCTTCGGGGCCGCCTATGAGCCCAACGCGGCGCTCGTGACGCTTGCGGACTCCTCGCCGGATGCGGTGAACGCGTTCGCGGCCGCGCTCATGGAGCTGCCCGCGGTGCAGGGCATCGTGCAGAACACCTCGCTCATCGCGCAGATCGCCACGATCGTCGAATCGCTCAACAAGATCATGGTCGTGCTCATCGTGGTGGCGACGCTGCTCGCGGGGGTGATCCTCTACAACCTCACCACCATCAACGTCTCGGAGCGCATCCGTGAGCTCTCCACCATCAAGGTGCTGGGCTTCTTCGACGGCGAGGTCACGATGTACATCTACCGCGAGACGATCCTGCTCACGGCGATCGGCATCCTCGTGGGGTACGCGCTCGGCGTGTGGTTCCGCAACTACATCATCACCGTGGTGCCTCCGGACAACGTCATGTTCGACCCCACGTTCGCGCCGTACGTGTTCATCATTCCACTCGTCATCGTGGGCGCCATCACCGCGCTGCTCGGCGTGGTGGTGAACCGCCGCCTGCGCGACGTCGACATGCTCGAGGCGCTCAAGAGCGTGGAGTAGCGCGCGGGCTGCCGGGCGCGCGGCGCTCCAAGTATGCCGCGGCGGAGTCGAAGACGGGGATGCCCTGCGCGCGGGCGTGCTCGAGGAGCTCGGCGTTCGGGGCGGCGGCGCCGGGGAAGCCGTCGGCGCAGCAGATCACGGCCTCGCAGCCGTCGATGAGCGCGCGGGCCTCGGCGAGGGCGTCCGCGCCGATGGGCTCGAAGTCGGGCGCGAGCACCGCGCGGGAGGCGAGGGCGCGGGCGAGGATGCCGTCGGCGTCGTGCGCGAAGAGCACGCCGGCGGCGAAGGGGACGCCGCGTCGTGCGAGCTCGCGGAACGTGCGCGCGCCCGTGCCCGCGCCGGCGATGACGAACGCGCGGGGCGCGCCCCCGGCGGCTCCGAGCTCGACGCTGCCGAAGAGCGGCGCGTAACTGCGCTCGTCGAGGTCGAAGAGGCGCGCGATGGTGGGGGCGCGGAAGATCTCGTCCGGGGCGCCCTGGCAGAGGACCCGCCCGTCGCGGATGCAGGCGACCCAGTCCGCCGCCTTCTGCGCGAGCTCGATCTCGTGGAGCGACATGACGACGGCCATGCCGCGCTCGCGGGCGCGGCGGCGCAGCAGCTGCAGCATGTCAAGCTGTGCGCGGATGTCGAGGTAGGACGTGGGCTCGTCGAGAATGAGGAGGCGGGGCTCCTGGCAGAGCGCGCGGGCGATGAGGGCGCGCTGGCGCTGGCCGTCGCTCATGTGGGCGAAGTCGCGGTCGCGGAGCTCCCACACGCCCGCGGCGCGCATGGCGGCGCGCACCTGGGCGCGGTCCTCGTCCGAGAGCGTGCCCATGCGCCCGGTGAAGGGGTAGCGCCCGGCCTCGACGATGTCTTGGCAGGTGAGCAGGTCGCCGCGCGGCCGCTCCGTGAAGAGCGCGGCGCAGATGCGGGCGCGCTCGGGGGCGGCCAGGGCGGCGGCGTCGCGCCCGGCGATGCGGAGCGTGCCGGAGAGCGGGGCGAGCTGGCCGGCGATGGTGCGCAGCAGCGTCGTCTTGCCCGACCCGTTGGGGCCGATGAGCGCCACGACCTGCCCCGGCGCGACGGTGAGGTCGACGCCCCGCACGAGCGGGCGCGCGCCGTGCCCTACGGCGAGGCCGCGTGCCTCGAGG
>CAPI01000104.1 GCA_000333815.1 [Collinsella] massiliensis | reverse complement strand
GCTCCCATCCGCCTCACCCTCGTCCGCGTCGTCGCAGCCGCACCGGTCCTGCTCGCACAGGCGATGGATGTGCTCGACGCCCTCGCCCGCCTCTGCCATCTCGTCCACGAGGTCGGGCTCGCCCGCGCGCCGCGCGGTCAGCCGACGCGCCGCGGCATGCAGGCGCGCGTTGCGCTTGACGAGCCGAAGCAGCGCGTCGATGACGACACCCGTGATCAGCGCCACGAGCGCCTTGCACAGAAGGATCGTGGCGAGGCGCGCCGGGTCGACGTGCTCGGCCACGAGCAGGGGCAGCATCTCGTCCGACGTCGAGAGGAAGACCGCGGCGAGCGTCCCGAGCGTGATGACGCGCCCGGCGTAGAGCGTCGCCGCCATCGCCGAGAACCCGCACTGCGGGATGATGCCGAGCAGCGCTCCGACCACCGGCCCCGCCGCCCCTGCACGGCGCACGAGCGCGGTCGCCCGCGAGCCGGCCGCGTGCTCGAGCGCCTCGAGCGCGAGGTAGGTGACGAAGAGGAACGGCACGAGCGGCAGCGTGTCCTCGAGCGCATGCTCCAGCAGATGTACGACGAGCTCCATAGAAACGCCGTTTCCCTTCTTTCATGCTGCACGCGCCACCGGCCGCTGCGCGCGGCGCCATCGTGC
>CAPI01000105.1 GCA_000333815.1 [Collinsella] massiliensis | reverse complement strand
TTCATCTAATTCATCTTCTACTTCTTCATCTTCAGGGTCTTCGGGATCATTTAAACCTTCTTCATCATCTTGATCAATTGTAATATCAAGTTCTTTAGTTTTGTCTTCTTCCCCTAATAATGAAATTTCTGAATCAGCTTCATCGTCTTCATCTAGAACATTGAATTTTTGAATTGTTGGTGCGATTTTTTCTTCGATATCGTCAACTGAATACCAGTCACGAAGTCCCCAAATATTCTCACCCACACTTAAGAAGCGTCCATCAGTATTTAAGTCCGTATAAAATTGTAAAATACGATTCTCAATTTCTGAATCAGTGTAATTACCTAAGCTTTTGAATTCGTCTATCATATCATATAAGTTTGTTTCTTTACCGTTCTCTGTTAATAAAATATAAGCCATTTCGATAAATGAATGCTCATCTACCATTTCTTTTGTGAAATCTTTTAATTTCATGCTTTACTCTTCCTTTCAACAATCGAACTATTGTCGCACATTAATATTTATAATCATAACAGTTTACGATTATAATTGACAAGATGATTTTTAGCAAATGTTAGTTAATACT
>CAPI01000106.1 GCA_000333815.1 [Collinsella] massiliensis | reverse complement strand
GCCGTGCCCTCATTCTCGGCATTCAGCGAGATGGCGAGGTCGAGCGTGGAGCCGGGCGCGGCGACGACGTCGATGCTCGCCGCCGCGGCGCCGCCCGTCGCGCCCTCGACGCGCACGGTGGCCGCGCCCGCCTCGCCCGCGCCCGGGGCGAGCGTGATCGTGCTTCCCGCGAGGAAGCCCAGGTAGGCGCGGGCGTCCGCCCCGATGCCCGTCTCGAAGGCCGCCGCGACGTCGCCTGCGGCCTCCTCAAGTGCCGCGCGGCGCTGGTAGCGCGAGAGCGCGGGGGTGTCGAGGTCGGCGACGTCCTCGTGGGCGCGCTGCGCCGCACGCACGCATGCGCGGTCATCGGAGCCCTGCGCCCCGCCGCGCGCCGCATCGAGCCGCTCCTGCAGACCGGCCACCGCCGCCTCGAAGCTATCGGTGGTGTCGAGCAGCGCGTCCTCGGCTTCCACCGACGCACCGTCCATGCGCTCGAGCCCCTCGGGGACCTCGATCTCGGTATCGTTCATGCGCAGCCACCGCCACGTGGGCGCCGGCATCGCGCTCATATGCTGCATCGTGAGTGCATCCATCAGCATTCACTCCAAACATGACTTGCGGAAACCCGCTTCGGATGGCTGGACAAGCGATGGCTGGACAAGCCTGTCCCCAAATGAAGCAAAAAGTAACGTTTTGAACCCGTCCCTACATGACACATCAGCCGATGGCACCTTCCATCTCGAGCTTGATGAGGTTGTTCATCTCCACGGCGTACTCGAGCGGCAGCTCCTTGGCCACGGGGTTCGCGAAGCCGTTCACGATCATCGCGCGCGCCTCCTCCTCGGAGATGCCGCGGCTCATGAGGTAGAAGATCTTGTCGTCGCCGATACGCCCGATCGTGGCCTCGTGCCCGATGTCGACGTTCTTCGCCCGCACGTCCATGGCGGGGATGGTGTCGGAGCGGCTCTCGTCGTCGAGCATGAGCGACTGGCAGCTCACGCTCACGCGCGCGCCCTCGGCCTTCGGCGTCACCACCACGGAGCTGCGGAACGTCTGGATGCCGCCGCCCTTGGAGATGCCCTTCGTCTCGACGGTCGCGCTCGTGTTCGGCGCGTTCAGCACCACCTTGCAGCCGGTGTCGAGGTTCTGGCCGGCGCCGGCGAAGGTGATGCCCGTAAAGCTCGAGCGGCTCTTGCGGCCGTTCAGCACGCTCATGGGGTAGAGGTAGCCCACGTGGCTGCCGAACGAGCCGCTGATCCACTCGATCTCGCCCTCGTCGTCCACCCGCGCGCGCTTGGTGTTGAGGTTGTACATGTTCTTCGACCAGTTCTCGATGGTCGAGTAGCGCAGGTGCGCGCGCTTGCCCACGAAGAGCTCCACGGCGCCCGCGTGTAGGTTCGCCACGTTGTACTTCGGTGCGGAGCAGCCCTCGATGAAGTGCAGGTCCGCGTCGTCCTCGACGATGATGAGCGTGTGCTCGAACTGGCCCGCGCCCTTGGCGTTGAGGCGGAAGTAGCTCTGCAGCGGGAAGTCGAGCTTCACGCCGGCCGGCACGTAGACGAAGGAGCCGCCGCTCCACACCGCGCCGTGGAGCGCGGCGAACTTGTGGTCCGTGGGCGGGATGAGCGTCATGAACTTCTCGCGGATGAGCGCCTCCCACTTGGGCTCGTGGAGCGCCTCCTCGATGCCGGAGTAGACGATGCCCATCTTGGCGGCCGTGTCCTGCATGTTGTGGTACACGAGCTCCGAGTCGTACTGCGCGCCCACGCCGGCCAGGTAGCTGCGCTCGGCCTCGGGGATGCCCAGGCGCTCGAAGGTGTTCTTGATGTCGTCGGGCACCTCGTCCCACGTGGCCTGCTGGTCGGTGTTGGGCTTCACGTAGGTGACGATGTTGTCCATGTCGAGGCCAGCGATGCTGGGGCCCCAGGTGGGGTTCGGCATGCGCTGGTAGGTCTCGAGCGATTTCAGGCGGAAGTCGAGCATCCATGCGGGCTCGTCCTTGCGCTCGGAGATCTCGCGCACGATCTCGGGCGTGAGGCCGGCGTCGAGCTTCTCGAAGCCCTGCTCGCTATCGGTTATGTCGTAGATGGTGCGGTCGATGTCCGCGACCTCGGTACGCTGCTTGGCCACGGCTGCCCCCTAGCGCTCGACGACGGGCGAGAGGTCCGCGGGGTCGAGCTCGCCGGAGGCCTCGCCGGCTGCGCCCGCGCCCTCCGCCGCGTTCGCCTCGGTCGCCATGGCCTCGAAGCGCTCGAAGCCGTGCTCGTCGATCCAGTCGATGAGTGAGGCGTCCGCATCGTGCACGAGCCGTCCGCCCACCATCACGTGCACGCGGTCCACGTCGAGGTGCTCCAGGATGCGCGTGTTGTGCGTGATGATGAGGAGCGTGCCGTCCGTGCGCTTGCGGTAGAGGTCCATGCCGCGGCTCACCACGCCGAGCGCGTCCACGTCGAGGCCGGAGTCGGTCTCGTCCAGGATGGCGAGCTTCGGCTGGAGCAGCAGCAGCTGGAGCATCTCGACCTTCTTCTTCTCGCCGCCCGAAAAGCCCACGCCCAGCTCGCGGTTGAGGTACTCGACGGGCATGTCGAGCTCGGCGCAGAGCTCCTTCATGCGGCGGCGGAACTCCTTGCCGCGCATCTTGAGGCCCGGGCGGCCGGCGAGGGTCGCGCGCAAAAAGCTCGAGAGCGGTACGCCGGGGATCTCGACCGGCGCCTGGAAGGAGAGGAAGATGCCGGCGCGCGAGCGCTTGTCCGTGCTGAGGTCGGTGATGTCCTCGCCGTCGAAGCGGATGCTGCCGGAGGTTTGCGTGTAGGCGAGGTCGCCCATGATGACATGGCCGAGCGTCGACTTGCCCGCGCCGTTGGGGCCCATGAGGACGTGCGTCTCGCCGGCGGGGATCGCGAGGTCGATGCCGTGGAGGATGGTCTTCTCGTCGACCGAGGCGCTCAGGCCTTCGACGGAGAGGAGGGGGGTTGCGGACATTGCTGCTCCTTGCGTTCGGGCGCGGCTGTGTGGTTGTCGTGCCGCGCACATAATCCTAGGAATTATCTCGGATTAACGATAAGATGAATACCCGTGAAGTCAAGGTATAATCCGACTAATCCACTAGGATTTCAGCGCATGCATGGTGCGCGCCCCGGCTTCGCGTGCATACTTGTCAGTTTTCGTCATGAGGCGCCCCCTCGGGCATCCTTCCCGCGAAGAATTGACGGTTTTATGCGTGAAGCCGGGGCGGGCGGACGGCGTGGCGCTGCCGGTACCGGAGCCGGGTGTCGCGGCGCGGCGTTGCCGGTACCGGAGCCGGGTGCCGCGTCGCGGCGCGAACGGCGATGAGAGGGAGGTTCGCGTGCTCATCTCTTCCAAAGGGCGCTATGCGCTGCGCCTCATGATCTACATCGCGGCCTTCGGTGACGCCGAGGGCAAGATCGCCCTGCGCGAGGTCGCCGCGCGCGAGGACATCTCGCTCAAGTACCTCGAGCAGCTCGTGCGTCCGCTCATGCAGGCGGGGCTCTTGCGCGGCGTGCGCGGCAAGGGTGGCGGGTATGTGCTCGCCAAGCCGGCGGACGAGATCCGCGCGGGCGACATCCTGCGCGCCGCGGAGGGCACGACGACGCCTGTCGCATGCGAGGGGCTCGACGGGGCGTGCCAGCGCGCCGGGCTGTGCTCCACCGTCAAGTTCTGGACCGGGCTCGACGCGGTGATCGAGGAATACGTCGACGGTGTGACGCTCGCCGATCTTGCCCGCGTGCCTGAGATCGACCTGGGGGTAGAGCTCTAGGGGCGCTGCCCGCGGCGTGCGCCGCGAAATTGTCCCAAATGTTTCGTTATTAGCGGGAGCGGGGCGCGCGCCACGGCCTGGTGCACGCTCCTTTTGCGCTCTCGGGGGCTCCGCAAACCCAAAATGAGCGAAACGAGCGGTTTATAGGGGGTAGGCATAGTAGCCGGGAAATCGGCAACCCTGCTACCTGCGCTTTCGTTGGCGTGCATCCCCGTGCTACTTCAGGA
>CAPI01000107.1 GCA_000333815.1 [Collinsella] massiliensis | reverse complement strand
CCACCTCGGTAGCGTGGGCGACGAACCCGGCCGCGCGCCCCGCGGCAGCCGCCGCGCCCGTCGCACCGAGCGCTCCCGCCGCGCAGCCCGCCGCCTCGGCCGATGCCTTCGCCGACCGCCGCAGCGTCTGGGCGGCCGCCCTCGACATCCTCGCCGAGCCCGAGGAGCCCGTGCACCCCGCGCCGGCGACGACCGCGGCCACCGCCCGCCGCGCGAGCGCCATCGCCGAGGGCAAGCGTGCGAACCGCATGCACGAGCACGTGAACGAGCTCATTGAACAGGAGCTCGGCCAGGTCGCCTCGCCCGCCGTGCAGCACTCGAGCCGCGAGTACCTGCGCGTCATCCAGGGCGGCACCGCGTCCATGCCGGCGCTCCAGGCCGAGGCGTAGAGCCGGATGCCGGTGCGAACGCCTGCGCGCGCGGGTTCCGTGCGCCTGCCCTGGCTCGTCGCCATGGCGGTCATGGTGCTCTTCATCTGGGGAAACTCGCTCGTCCCGGGGACGGAGAGCGGGGGACTCAGCCTCACGGTCGTCTCGACCATCCGCGACGCGCTCGATGCCCTCGGCATACCGAGCGCCTGGGTCACGAACTTCCTCGTGCGCAAGGCGGCGCACTTCACGGAGTACGCCGTGCTCGGCATCCTCGCCGCCCGCGCCTTCAACCTGCGGCGCGGCGCCCCGGCCGCCCGCATCCTCTTCGCATGCGCCGTGCTCGTCCTCGTCCCCTCGATCGACGAGACCATCCAGCTCTTCGTTGCCGGCAGGTCGGGACAGGTCACCGATGTGCTGCTCGATTGCTGCGGCGCCGCGACCGGTGCCGCCCTGGCCGCGCTCCTCTCCTCCTCCCGCCGCTCGTGATAAAAAGGTGTCAGTCACCTTTTTATCACTTCCTCCTCGCCGCGCGACGTTCTTCCATGCCTGATAAAAAGGTGTCTGACACCTTTTTATCATCTCGGAGCCAGCGAGCGCATCGCTCCTCTGCACCCCATCCTCGCGAAGAAAAATGCCCCGTTCGCCGAAAACACTCTGGACAAATCGCGGTAGAATAAACGTGCATGTCAGCTCCGGCTGGCCAGCTTGCGTTGGCTCGATGGCTCGCCGGACAAGGCACTACAGAGAGGAGAGGCATGCAGTACTCAGCAGAAGTGGAGAACATGTGCCCCGTCGCCAAGGGCGCATACCACGGCCCTGCGCCCATCCCGGAGGAGGGCCAGTGGATCCAGGCCAAGGAGATCAAGGACATCTCCGGCCTCACGCACGGCGTCGGTTGGTGCGCGCCGCAGCAGGGCGCGTGCAAGCTCACGCTCAACATCAAGGAGGGCATCATCGAGGAGTGCCTCGTCGAGACCCTCGGCTGCTCGGGCATGACCCACTCCGCAGCCATGGCTTCCGAGATCCTTCCCGGTAAGACCATCCTCGAGGCCCTCAACACCGACCTCGTGTGCGACGCCATCAACGTCGCCATGCGCGAGCTGTTCCTCCAGATCGTGTACGGCCGCAGCCAGACCGCGTTCTCCGAGGGCGGCCTGCCCGTGGGCGCCTCCCTCGACGACCTCGGCAAGGGCCTGCGCTCGCAGATCGGCACCATGTTCGGCACGAAGGCAAAGGGTGCCCGCTACCTCGAGCTCTCGCAGGGCTACGTCACCCGCATGGCGCTCAACGACAAGAACGAGATCATCGCGTTCGAGTTCCTGAACCTCGGCAAGTTCACCGATGCCCTCAAGAAGGGCTCGACCCCCGAGGACGCCATCGCCGGCGCCATGGGCCACTACGGCCAGTGGGACGCCGCCGTCAAGTACATCGACCCGCGCACGGACGAGGAGACGCACACCGTCGAGTCCGTGTTCCCGGTCCACGAGTAGAAAGGGAGGGAAGAAACCATGGCTGTTAGCTTCGAAGGGTACGAGCGCCGCATCGATAAGATCAACGCGTGCCTCGCCGAGAACGGCATCTCCTCCCTCGAGGAGGCCGAGCAGATCTGCCTCGAGCAGGGCGTGAACCCCCGTCAGATCGTCGAGGGCGTCCAGTCCATCGCGTTCGAGAACGCCAAGTGGGCCTACACCCTCGGCTGCGCGCTCGCCATCAAGAAGGGCGCCAAGAGCGCGTCCGAGGCCGCCGCGATCATCGGCGAGGGCCTGCAGGCCTTCTGCGTCCCCGGCTCCGTCGCCGAGGACCGCAAGGTCGGCCTGGGCCACGGCAACCTGGGCGCCATGCTGCTCGGTGACGACACCGAGTGCTTCGCGTTCCTGGCCGGCCACGAGTCCTTCGCCGCCGCGGAGGGCGCCATCGGCATCGCGATGAACGCCAACAAGGCCCGCAAGAAGCCGCTGCGCGTCATCCTCAACGGCCTGGGCAAGGACGCCGCCCAGATCATCGCCCGCATCAACGGCTTCACCTACGTGAAGACGCAGTTCGACTACTTCACGGGCGAGCTCAAGATCGTCGAGACCATCCCGTATTCGGAGGGTCCGCGCTCCGAGGTCAACTGCTACGGTGCCGACGACGTCCGCGAGGGCGTGGCCATCATGTGGCACGAGAACGTCGACATCTCGATCACCGGCAACTCCACCAACCCCACGCGCTTCCAGCACCCCGTCGCGGGCACCTACAAGAAGGAGCGCCTCGAGGCCGGCAAGAAGTACTTCTCCGTGGCCTCCGGTGGCGGCACCGGCCGTACCCTGCACCCGGACAACATGGCTGCCGGCCCCGCCTCCTACGGCATGACCGACACCATGGGCCGCATGCACTCCGATGCCCAGTTCGCCGGCTCCTCCTCGGTGCCTGCGCACGTGGACATGATGGGCCTCATCGGCATGGGCAACAACCCCATGGTCGGTGCGACTGTCGCCTGCGCCGTCGCGGTGAACGCCGCTCTCAACGCGTAAAATAACCCCAGGGGTAATTTTACATAGGCATGTTGCCGCCGTCCGGTTCCGCGCCGGGCGGCGGTTTTTTTCATTCCGAATTTCAAAAAAAGATGAGATTTCCCCTTGCGCGAAAGGGCGTTCGCTGCAATAATAATCAAGCGCTTTGGCGCACGTGGAAACATGGTGGGTGTAGCCCAGTTGGCTAGAGCGCCGGGTTGTGGTCCCGGAGGTCCAGGGTTCGAGTCCCTGTACCCACCCCACATTGACAATTGGACCGGTAGCTCAGCTGGTAGAGCAGGGGACTCTTAATCCCAAGGTCCAGGGTTCGAACCCCTGCCGGTCCACCATTTGAAACACGAGCTCCTTCGGGAGCTTTTTTCTTACCCAGCCGATGTAAAATTACCCCAGGGGTTATTTTACATAGGAGGGGACTATGCCGAGCGCACCTCGTCGAATCGCGGAATCCGGGCTGTACCATGTCGTCGCGCGTGGGAACGGGAAGCAGGTCATCGTCACCGATGACCGGGATAGGGAAGCGTTCCTCGCGTATCTCGAACGGTTCATGCGCGAGGATGAGATCGCCGTCATCGCATGGTGCCTCATGGACAACCACGTGCACCTTATCGTGGAGGACACCGAGCAGCGCCTCCCACACGCCATGGGAGGCGTTCTGGGCGCGTATGCGAAGTATTTCAACCAGAAGACCGGGCATGTGGGCAGCGTGTTCCAGCCGCGGTTCTTCAGCGAGGCCATCGAGGGCGACGAGCACCTCATCGCCGCGGTGCGCTATGTGCACATCAACCCCGAGAAGGCCGGGATCTGCGAGGCCGCGCACTATCCGTGGAGCAGCTATCGGGAGTATGCCGGGGGCGCGGGCGAGGGTGCAGGCGCGGGCGAGGGAACGGGCGAGGGGCTCTGCGCGACGGGGCTCGTGCTCGGGCTGCTCGGCGGTCCTGAGGGCTTCTCAGAGCTCTGCAGCGGCGCGTCCGCGGCCGATGTGGGCTTTGAAGGGTCGGTGAAGCTTTCGAGCGACGAGGCGCTCGAGGTGGCGAACCGCGTCGTGCGGGCGCTCGGGTGCCCGGACGTCTTCGCGGTGAAGAGCCTGCCCATCCCTCGGCGCAACGCCGTCGTGGCGGCGCTTCGCGGGAACTGCCTCACCATCAAGCAGATCGAGCGGCTGACCGGCCTGGGCAGCGGCGTCATCGCCCGCATAAAATAGAGAAAACCCCAGGGGATGTAGAAAAACCCCTGGGGTAATTTTACATGGTCCTACGCGAGCATGCCATCCAGCGTGCGCCAGGCGAGCTCCGCGCACTTCACGCGGGCGGGCATGTGCGAGATGTCCTTGAGCTGCGCCGCCTCGTCCAGGTCCTCGTAGTCCTGCTCGGAGAGCTCCTCGCCGCGGATCATCGCCAGGAAGAGGGCGGAGAGCCGGCGCGCCTCCTCGACCGTCTCGCCGGTGATGAGGTCGGCCATGATGTCGGCGCTCGCCTGGCTGATGGCGCAGCCATGGCCGGTGAAGCTCGCCTCCTCGATGACGCCGTCCTCCACGCGCAGCTGCAGCGTGAGCTCGTCGCCGCAGCTGGGGTTGATGCCGTCGTGCTCGTGCGTGGGCGCGTCCATCTCGTACTTGTAGTCCGGATGCGAGTTGTGCTCCATGAAGGTGGTCGAAGTGTAGAGGTTGCCCATGAGGTCACGCTCCTTGCTGTGCGATTCGAGGGCGAATCCAGGGGGATGTCGAAAAACCCCAGGGGTATTGTTACCAGTGCGATAGGTCCGCATACCCCTGGGGCGCTGTCGCGCGCGGCGCTAGGCGTGGAAGGTGCGCCAGACGGTCTCGAGGCCGTCGATGAAGCGGTCGACGTCCGTGGCGTCGTTGTAGAACGCCAGACTCGCGCGGCAGCAGGCGAGGTTCTCCACGCCGAGCCACGTGAGGAGCGGCTGCGCGCAGTGGTGCCCGGCGCGGATGCACACGCCGCTCATGTCGAGGATGCTCGCCACGTCGTGCGGGTGGATGCCCTGCACGTTGAAGCTGATGACGCCGTGGTGGTCGGCCGCGTCGGGCGAGCCGATGATCTCGACGTACGGCAGCTCGGCCAGGCGCTCCATCGTGTAGGCCACGAGCGCCGCCTCGCGGGCGCGCACCGCGTCGTAGCCCACGTGCTCGGTGAGGTAGCGCAGCGCCTCGCCGGTGGCGTAGATGCCCGCGGCGTCCTGCGTGCCCGCCTCGAACTTCTCGGGCACGGGCGCCCACACGGCCTCCTGCTCGGTCACGGAGTCGATCATCTCGCCGCCGGTGAGCATGGGGAGCATCTCGTCGAGCAGCTCGTGGCGCCCCCACAGCACGCCGATGCCCATGGGGCCGAGCGCCTTGTGCGCGGAGAACGCGAAGAAGTCCATGCCGAGCGCGCGCACGTCCACCGCCATGTGCGGCACGGACTGCGCGCCGTCCACCACGAGGTAGCCGCCGTGCGCGTGCACCGCGTCGGCGAGCTTGCGGATGGGGTTCTCGACGCCGAGCACGTTCGAGACGTGCGCGGCCGCGACGATCTTCGTGCGCGGACCCACCTTGGCGGCGATCTCCTCGTCCGTGAGCTCGCCGGTCTTGGTGGGGTAGAGGTAGACGAGGCGCGCCCCCGCGGCGCGGCAGGCCTCCTGCCAGGGGATGAGGTTCGAATGGTGCTCCATGATGGTGATGGCCACCTCGTCGCCCGGCTCGAGCACGCAGGGGGCGAACGACTTCGCCACGAGGTTCAGCGACTCGCTCGCGTTGCGCGTGAAGACGATGTCGCGCGCCTGCGGGCGCCCCTGGTCGTCCACGGCGCCGATGACCTGCGCGATCTGCGCGCGCACCTGCTCGATTGCGTCCGTGGCGGCCACGGAGAGCGAGTACAGGCCGCGCAGGGGGTTGGCGTTCATGGTCTCGTAGAAGGCGCGGTGCGCGTCGAGCACGCACGCGGGGCGCTGCGCGGTGGCCCCGCTGTCCAAGAAGGCGATGTCCGGCCGGCCCGCCAGAAGGGGGAAATCGGCCTTGTAGGGGTTCTGCTGGATGTCGGCCGCCGCCGCGGCCTGTTCCGTACCCGTGCCCGTATTCATCATGCAGCATCCTCCTCGAAGTCCTCGTCCTCGATGTCGCAGAATCCGTCGATGAGCGCGCGGCCCAGGCGCAGCACGTTCTCGCGCATCTCGGCGTCGGGTGCGGAGAGCGCGGCGTCCTCGAGCTTCGCCGCGGTGAAGAGCGCTTCGGCCGCCTCCTCGGAAAGCCCGCGGCAGCCCAGGTAGAAGAGCTGCTCGGGGCGGACGTGGCCGATCGTGGCGCCGTGGTTGCCCGCGACGTCGTCCTCGTCGCACAAGATGACGGGGACGGTCTTGTTGTCCACGCCGCGGCTCGCCAGAAGCACGGTCTCGTTCTCCGCGCCCTCGGAGCCCTTGCAGCCGTGCACGAGATCGATCGTGCCGCGCAGCACCTTCTTAGCGTTGCCGGTGAGCACGCCGTTTGCGTCCATGTTCGAGATCGTCCTGCGCCCGCGCTGGCGGATGACGTAGTTGAAATCGCGCGATTCGGAGCCGCTCGCGAGGTAGCGCGTGTCGATGTCCATGCGCGCGGTGTCGCCGCGCAGGTCCGCCGCGAGGCCGGTGTAGGTGTGCGCGCCGCCGAGCACCACGTGGCGCACCGTTACGCGCGCGCCCTCGTCGAGCACGTAGCCCGCGTCGTCGAGCACCGTGAAGGCGCTGTCCGCGGTGATGTAGACGGTCACGTTCACACGCGCGCTCGCGCCGGCGAAGACGCGCAGCGCGGAGCCGATGAGGCCGCATGCGCGGGTGGGCTCGGCTGCAGCGGTGCCGTCGTCCGCGCTGGCGCGCCCGTCGGTCGCGGCCGTGCCCT
>CAPI01000108.1 GCA_000333815.1 [Collinsella] massiliensis | reverse complement strand
GGCGCCCCGTCGGCACCGCTCTCGACCGAGGCCGCGCAGGCACGCGCCCTGGCGCAGGTGTCCCAGGCCTCCGTCGTGCGCCGCCAGCGCCGCGCCGCTGCCCGTGCCGAGCGCGCGCTCACCGAGCCGGATGCGGGCGCAGACGCCCCCGCCGCGCAGCATGACGCCCAGGCTGCGTCCGCCGCTGCCGCTCCCGCGCAGGATGCCGCCGCGCCGCTCGTCGACCCCGCGCTCCGTCCGCACCGTCGCGGCCGCAAGCCCAAGGCGTTCGTCGAAGCGGAGAAGGCCGCCGCGGCGGCCGCTGCCGCGCAGGCAGCCGCATCGGGGGATGCGGCGAGCGCTGCCCCCGCGAGCACGGACGCCGCCCCGTCCGACGCCTCCTCGAAGGCCGCGCCCGCAGGCGACGCCGCTCCCAAGGCCGCGCCCGCAGAGGCTTCCAGCTCGTCCGCCGCGCCCGCTACCCACGAGGAATCGCACGCCAAGGGCGAGGACGCGCCGCGCAAGCGCGAGCAGGGCAGCAACCGCCGCTCGCACGCCCAGCGCCGTGAGCACACGAACGGCAACAACAATGGCGGCAACGGCAACAACGGCAACGACCGCCGCAACCGCCAGCAGAACCGCAAGAACCGCAACAACCGCCTCGCGCCCGCCGAGCCCTCGCTCTCGCGCGACGACCTTTCGGCCATGAAGGTCGCGGAGCTGCGCGAGCGCGCGAAGGAGCTCGACATCGACGTCGCCGGCATGAAGAAGGCCGAGCTCGTCGAGGCCGTCTACACCGCCGCCGCCCGCGCCGAGGGCTTCCGCGACATCGCCGGCATCCTCGACATCGCGAACGAGGGCCACGGCTACATCCGCGCGCACGGTTACATGCCGAGCCGCGACGACGCCTTCGTGCCCGCGAACCTCATCCGCGCCGCGCGCCTGCGCCCGGGCGACTTCATCGAGGGCACGCTCCGTCCCATGCGCGCCAACGACAAGTTCCCCGGCCTCACGAAGATCAAGAGCGTGAACGGCGTGGACCCGGAGGTCGCGCGCACCCGCCCGAAGTTCTCCGACCTCACGCCCATCTACCCCAACGAGCAGCTCAAGATGGAGCACGGCAAGGACTCCATCACCGGGCGCGCCATCGACATCGTGAGCCCCATCGGCAAGGGCCAGCGCGGCCTCATCGTGAGCCCGCCCAAGGCCGGCAAGACTACCATCCTGAAGAAGATCTGCCAGTCCATCGCGGTGAACAACCCCGAGGTGCACCTCATCTGCCTGCTCGTGGACGAGCGTCCCGAAGAGGTCACCGACATGCAGCGCTCCATCAAGGGCGACGTGGTGGCCTCGACGTTCGACATGCCGGCCGACAACCACACCCGCGTCTCGGAGCTCGTGATCGAGCGCGCCAAGCGCATCGTGGAGATGGGCGGCGACGTCGTGGTGGTGCTCGACTCCATCACCCGCCTCGCGCGCGCCTACAACCTGGCCGCGCCGGCGAGCGGCCGCATCCTCTCCGGTGGCGTGGACTCGGCGGCGCTCTACCCGCCGAAGCGCTTCCTGGGCGCCGCGCGCAACATCGAGAACGGCGGTTCGCTCACCATCCTGGCCTCCGCGCTCGTGGACACCGGCTCGAAGATGGACGAGGTGATCTTCGAGGAGTTCAAGGGCACCGGCAACATGGAGCTCAAGCTCGACCGCGACCTCGCCGACCGCCGCATCTTCCCGGCCA
Organism: [Collinsella] massiliensis; assembly: GCA_000333815.1. Lineage (GTDB taxonomy): Bacteria > Actinomycetota > Coriobacteriia > Coriobacteriales > Coriobacteriaceae > Enorma. The sequence goes on along the minus strand of CAPI01000108.1, from coordinate 2,245 downwards.
TCGACCCGGTGGCGTCCGGCACGCGCAACGAGGACCTGCTCATTCCCGAGCAGATGCGTCCCTTCGTGTGGGGCATCCGCCGCGTGCTCGCCGGCATGCCGAACACCGAGCGCTGCGCGCAGGCGTTCATCAAGGGTCTCAAGAGCACGAACACGAACGAGGAGTTCCTCATCCGCTCCGCCCGCCGCGCGCAGGAGCACGGGGAGTTCTAGGCCAGGGGAGGGGCGAGCTGGCATCCGGCGGCCTCGCTGTGCGCGCCGCGGTTCATGACGCGCTCGTGCCCGCGCCCCGCTCCGCTTCGCGCTCTGCGCCCCGCGCCACCCCTCCGGTAAAGCGCGCGTAAAGGTTCTCGGGATTTTACACGGCGTCCGTCGCTTCGTGCGGCGGGCGCCGTTTCGTTGCGCTATCGTGTGCGGGGCTCCGCGCATGGGTGCGGGCTCAATCCGATGTATCCGACGAAAGGGGTGCGCCATGATCGAATGCTTCAAGACCCGGGAGAACGGTGGAATCGAACGGATCGAGCAACCGGAAGCCGGTTGCTGGGTCAACGTCGTGGCGCCCACGGCGGACGAGCGGGCGTGGCTCGAGGGCGAGCTCGGCGTGCTGACGGAGTTCGTGAGCTCGGCGCTCGACGAGGAGGAGACCTCGCGCGTCGACTTCGACGAGGACGTGAACCAGACGTTCGTGATCGTCGACTACCCCATCGAGCCGGGCGAGGACGGCACGGAGGGCGCGCGTCAGTACGACACCATGCCGCTCTCGATGGTGTTCATGCCCCAGAAGGGCATGTTCGTGACCATCTCGCTCTTCGAGAACGTGGTGGTGCGCGACCTGGCGAGCGGGCGCATCCGCGGCGTCGACACCCGCTTCCGCACGCGCTTCCTGCTGCAGCTCCTGCTGCGCGTGAGCCAGCTCTACCTGCTCTACCTGCGGCGCATCGACCGCCTGTCGTCCCGGACCGAGGAGCGCCTGCACGCGTCCGTGCGCAACGAGGAGCTCATCCAGATGCTCAACCTCGAGAAGTCGCTCGTCTACTTCTCCACCTCGCTCAAATCCGACGAGGTCACGCTCAACAAGATCAGGCAGGGCCGCATCATCCCGCTCTACGAGGACGACCAGGACCTGCTCGAGGACGTGCTCGTCGAGGTCCGCCAGGCCATCGAGATGGCGAACATCTACTCGAACACGCTCTCCGGGACGATGGACGCGTTCGCGAGCATCATCTCGAACAACCTCAACATCGTGATGAAGGTGCTCTCCGTCATCACGATCGTGATGGCCATCCCCAACATCATCTTCGGCTTCTACGGCATGAACGTGAGCCTGCCGTTCGATGGCTTGCCGTTCATGAACACCTGGGTGTTCCCCACGGTGCTCGCCGTCGCGGCCTGCCTCGTGGCCGCGTGGATCTTCAAGCGCAAGGGGATGTGGCACTAGGTTCCGCCCGCCCGCGTTCCCGCATGCGGGGGCGGTTGCCTGGCGCCTCGCACCCGCATGCGGAACGATAGTTCACGCCCGGCGAATCGATTTGCATTTCCGCAGGTTTTCTCTCATAATCGAGCTAATGTACGCGACGGAAAAACGCAGATGAATCGAACTACCATCCGTTGCATATAGGCCGTATGGCCCACGCAACAACCTTCATCGGTTTTCTCGAGCGGCTGAGATGGCGTTCCGGCTGGCTGTGCCGGTCGGACTCGGTGCGAGGGAGTGGCTATGGCGGCCTCTGTTACAACATCTCGAGCGATCTACGCTGGTCTTTCGTGCGGTGTCGCGTTCGCGGTGCCGGTGTGCGCCTATGCGGCGACGCTGCCGTTCCCCGCCGCGAACGGCATCGTGGCCACCTGCGCCCTGCCGTTCACCGTGGGCGCCCTCGCGGGCGTCGGGCTCGTCACGGCCATGGGCGCCGTGGCCGACGCGCGCGCGGACGCCCATGACGAGGATGCCGCGGTGGGGGAGCACGAGGCCTCGCATGCCGCCGGCGCGCACGGTTCCGACGAGCACCATCACTCCGTGCACGCGGGCTCGCGCTTCTTCGGCAAGCGCGGCATGCCGCGCGACGTGCCGGTGATCGCTCGCGCTTCGGGCGCGCCCTCGGAGGAGGACGCATGGGCAGAGATCGATGCGCTGTTCAGCGAGGATTCGCCCATCAGCTGCGATGCCGCCCATTCGAAGGACATCTACGAGATCGCGTTCGAGGAGCTGCGTCGCAACGCCGCGCCGGCACCCCAGGCCGCTGCTGCGG
>CAPI01000109.1 GCA_000333815.1 [Collinsella] massiliensis | reverse complement strand
CGCGCCGCACACCGCCTCGCCCTCCGAGACCTCGCAGTTCACCGCCGCAGCCGCCGCGGCCGCAGCGGCCCACGCCAACTCCGGCGTCGCCCAGGTGCGCCCCGTGAACCCGCACCGCGCGGGCGCCCAGGCCACGAGCAGCAGGTTCTCCCGTAAATAGGTGAAATTTCAGCGGGGGGGGGCGCTGCTCCAACCTGCTTCGCAAGAAGGAGGTGCAAACGATGAGGGACATGCATTGCCATATCCTGCCCGGTGTGGACGACGGCGCGCGCGATCTGGACGAGAGCCTGCGCATGCTCGAGGCCGCGAAGGCCGCGGGCGTGACGAGCATCGTGTGCACGCCGCATTGCCGCGACCCGTACTTCGACTACAACGCCATGTGGGACGCCTTCGAGCTGCTGCGCGCGCATGCGGACGGCTTCCCGCTCTCCATGGGCTTCGAGGTGAACCATGCGAAGCTCATGGACCTCGGCCTGGCGTGGGCGAGCCGCCTGGCGTTCGACGGGGGCAACGAGTTTCTGCTCGAGCTCTCCACGCGCGCCGGCAAGCTCGAGTTCCAGCAGTACGAGCGCACCATCTTCGAGCTCCAGGGCATGGGCTACACCGTGACCATCGCGCACCCGGAGCGCTACCGGGCGGTGCAGGAAGACATCGAGGTGGCGCGCCGGCTCGTGCGGCAGGGCTGCAAGCTGTGCGCCTCGGCCGATTTCATCGCGGGTGGGCGCTTCGGGCGCGAGAAGAAGCCCGCGAAGCGGCTCTTCGAGGAGAACCTCGTGAGCTACATCGCGAGCGACGCGCACCGGGTGGAGCACTACGACTACCTCGCCCGCGCGCGGCGCGCGTATTCGGTGCGAGGTGCGCATTTCCGCACGTAGCAGACAGCAGGGGGAGTTTCCTCCTGCGGTGGGATCGGAGGGCTTCAAGCCGCGCGATCCTCTCGCAGCAGGGAACTCGCACAGGGTTTTCTGCGAGACATACCTTGTAGGCAAGCGATCGTCGCCTGGAGCGCGTCGCCTGGCGCCCGCAGGGGGATGAAGAGACCGTTTTGCGTGCGCGCTGCGCGTGGGCGAAGCCATGCCCGGGGAGGGGGTGGCGCCATGCGAACGTATGTCATGCAAGTTTTGACGGGTAGGGAGCAGGCGACCATCGACGCCCTCGAGCGCATGCTGGGGGACGGGCGGCGCTGCGAGCTCTTTGCCCCGCGCTTTCGCTTTCAGAAGAAGATCCGCGGCTCCTGGCAGGATGTGGACGAGCTGCTCACGCCCGGATACGTGTATGTACGGACCTCGATGCTCGATGTCGACGAGCTTTCGCGAGAGATCAAGCAGGCTCCGCCGCGCGCGGCCATGCTCATGCAGGACGGCAAGATCATCCCCCTTTCATCGGACGAGGAGCGCTGGCTCGAGCGTCTGACGGGCGGACGGCACGTGGTGGAACCCTCCATCGGCGTCGTCGAGGGCGACCGCGTGGTGATCACCGACGGCCCCCTGGTGGGGCTCGAATCGCAGATCAAGAAGATCGACCGGCACAAACGGCTTGCCTATATGGATGTCCACCTGCTCGGCCGCACGAAGACGATCAAGGTCGGAGTTGAGATTGTTCGGAAATCGGGATAGGACTGAGGAGTATGGTATGGCGGTAAATCCCATCGCTACATCGCACCGCATTCCATGGCTTCAGTGCGTGCTGCTTGTAGCATTTGATGCCAGCGCTACGTTCGTGTCCTATCTCATGGCTGCTTGGGGTACCGCGGGATGGAACTCGACGGTCAGCGATATGGGCATCTTTGGCGCTCTGGCCGTTCTTGCGGCGCTGAACGTCGTCGTGTATGCGCTGTTCGGTATGTATAGCGTTCTGTGGCGCTATGCGAGCATTTCCGAGTGTCTGCGGATCGTTGCTGCGACCATCGCAGCGGCCGTGGTGTCGGATTCCGTTTTTACCTTTGTCTTCGGCAGCGCCCTTACCCCACGGACGTTCGTGCTCGCGTGGGCGGTGCTCACGGTGCTGTGCGGCGGAGTCCGACTGGGTATCCGTGCTGTTGCGGGCAATCAGGGTTGGCGCTTCGGTACGACGCGAGAGGCGCCGCTTCCCCGCACCCTTATCGTCGGTGCCGGCGAAGCGGGTTCGCTGACCGTGAAGCGCATGCTCTCCGGCGATCCCGACATGCCGGGTAATCCCGTCGCTGTGGTCGATGACGATCGGGGCAAGGTCGGCATGAAGCTCCATGGCGTCAAGATCGCGGGGAGGTGTGCTCAGATTCCTGCGATTGCCGAAGCCTCTAACGCCCAACAGATCGTCATGGCTATCCCCTCGGCCTCTCGTGAGCAGCGCCAGTACATCTACGAGCGCTGCATGGAGACGGGCCTCAAGGTATACACGCTGCCTCGCTTGCAGGACATCTCCAAGACAGGCCGCCTGCCGTTGCGGGATGTCGATATCGCCGACTTGCTCTCGCGCGATGAGATTAAACTTGATATCTCGCTCGTGTCGAGCTATGTGACGGGAAAGACCATCCTCGTGACGGGTGGCGGCGGATCAATCGGCTCGGAGCTCGTGCGGCAGCTGCTGCCGGCGCACCCCGCGCGCATCGTGCTCTTTGATGTGTACGAGAATACGGTGTACGAGCTGTGCAATGAGATTGGTGCCGCTGCTCGCGAGGCGGGCATCGACCTTAGGGCGGAGATTGGTTCCATCACGCATCTTCCGGCGCTCGAGCGGGTTTTCAAGCTCTACAGGCCGGACGTTGTCTTTCACGCGGCGGCGCACAAGCATGTGCCGCTCATGGAAGCGGACCCGCGTGAGGCAATCGAGAACAACGTGTTCGGAACACTCAACGTATGCCGCATGGCTGACAAGAACGGGTGCAGCCATTTCATTCTCATCTCGACCGACAAGGCGGTCAATCCGACCAACGCCATGGGCGCCACCAAGCGCATGTGCGAGATGATCGTGCAGTACTACGCGAGCGTGTCCGAGACAGTGTTCGCGGCAGTGCGGTTCGGCAATGTGTTGGGGAGCCATGGCAGCGTGATTCCGCTGTTCAAACGGCAGTTGGAGCATGGCGGCCCCATCACGGTGACGCATCGAGACATCATTCGATATTTCATGACGATTCCCGAGGCATCGCGTCTCGTGATAACCGCCGGGGTGCTTGCCAAAGGTGGCGAGATATTCATTCTCAACATGGGCGAACCGGTAAAGATCTGGGACTTGGCCGAAAACCTGGTAAGGCTTTCGGGATTAGAGCCGGGTAGGGACATCGACATCATCGAAACGGGCCTTCGCCCGGGGGAGAAGATGTACGAGGAGCTCCTCATGGGCGAGGACGAGCCCGTGCCGACCGATGTGGCGGACATCACCGTGAGCCGCGCCGCTCCGCCCGATTTGGGCACCGTGCAGGCGAAGCTCGATGAGCTCGAAGGCGCGCTTGACGGGAGCGATGAGGATATCAAGCTCGCTTTGGCAGGAGCGGTGCCGACATACACGCCTGAAGTGGATGACTAGCTGGAGGATGTCATGAAGCCTTTTAAAGATAAAGTCTGGCTTTCCAGTCCGACAATGCATGGGTTGGAACTCGAGTACGTACGTCAGGCATATGAGACCAATTGGATGTCGACTGTCGGAGAGAACATCAACGAGGTTGAGCGACTTGCCTGTGAAAAGGTTGGGCGCAAGCATGCAGTTGCCCTGACATGTGGAACCGCCGCGCTGCATATGGCAGTGAAACTCGCCGGCGTCAAGCCAGGCGATGAGGTCCTATGCTCCGACTTGACCTTCGATGCCACCGTAAATCCTGTTGTTTACGAAGGGGGCATCCCGGTATTCGTTGACTCCGAGTACGAAACATGGAACATGGATCCAGCTGCATTGGAACGGGCCTTCGAGCTGCATCCAACGGCTCGTGTTGTGGTAATGGCTCACCTATATGGCGTTCCTGCGAAATGCGATGAGATTCGCCGTATCTGTGACGAGCATGGTGCGGTTCTCATCGAAGATGCTGCTGAATCATTCGGTGCTACGTACAGGGGCTGCGAGACCGGCGCTATTGGCGATTACGGCATCATCTCCTTTAACGGCAATAAAATAATCACTGGATCATCTGGTGGATGCCTTTTGACGGATAGCGAGGAAGCGGCTAGTAAGGTTCGCAAATGGTCGACTCAGGCGCGAGAAGCTGCTTCTTGGTATCAACATGAGGAGCTCGGATATAACTACCGCATGAGCAATGTAATTGCAGGCGTGGTTCGAGGGCAGTTTCCCTATTTAGAGGAACACATAGCGCAGAAAAAGGCGATTTGGGAGCGGTATCGTGATGGTTTCTCCGATTTACCCGTAAAGATGAACCCCTTCGAAGCCGAAACAAGTAAGCCAAACTATTGGTTAAGCTGCCTCATTATTGATTCGGATGCTATGTGTAAACAAGTCCGCAGCGAAAGGGATGCGCTATACATAACAGAATCGGGCAAGAGTTGCCCTACCGAGGTACTTGAGGCCATCGCTGCGATAAATGCCGAGGGTCGTCCAATATGGAAGCCCATGCACCTTCAGCCTATCTATCGTATGAATGCATTTGTGACTCGTGAGGGAAATGGTCGCGCGCAGACTAATGCGTACATTTCGAATGGGTCGGTTGCTTCCGACGGTCTTCCGTTCGATGTCGGTGCGGATGTTTTCCAGCGAGGACTTTGCTTGCCAAGCGACAACAAAATGGAGCCTTGGCAGCAGGATCGCATCATCGAGGCCGTAAGGCGGTGCTTCGATTAGCCATGGCTCATAGGCAGGGAGTATACGAGCGCTATACTAAGCGACCGCAAGATTTTTGCTGCGCTCTGTTGGCAACGGTTTGTCTTTCACCGCTGCTTGTGGTCATCGCGGCACTGGTTCGAGTCAAGCTGGGGAGTCCGGTATTATTTGCTCAAGAACGCCCGGGAAAAGATGGCAAGGTTTTCAGGCTCTACAAGTTCCGCACTATGACGGATGCTCGTGACGCACAAGGACGTTTACTTTCTGATGAGGAGCGCATGACTTCTTTCGGAAAGCTGTTGCGGTCGATGAGCCTCGATGAGCTTCCTGAGCTGTTCAATATACTAAAGGGAGATATGGCGGTGGTAGGCCCTCGACCGCTTCTTGTAAGATATCTCCCCTTATATAGCGAGCGGCAAGCACGTAGGCACGAAGTCCGACCCGGTCTCACTGGTTTGGCCCAGGTTCATGGTCGCAATGCTATGTCTTGGGAGGAGAAATTCGACTGGGACGTACGCTATGTTGACGACGTGAGATTTCTACGAGACTGGGGCATCGTCTTCAAGACGGTCCGTACGGTTTTCTTGCGCGAGGGCATCTCTTCCGGTACTTCCGAGACCATGGAGGAGTTTACAGGGAATTCCGAGTCGGATTCTGATGCGGTGATCAGAGATGAATAGCTTGATCATTATTGGCGCGAGCGGCCACGGAAAGGTTGTGGCCGACATCGCTCGCCTCAATGGATATGACGACATTGCATTTCTGGATGACGCTCCAAGCCTTGTCAAACCCTTGGGGTATCCAATTCTCGGTAAGGTTTCTGCGTTCTTGGAACATCTTGATAGTGATTTCATTGTGGCAATCGGGAATTCCGATGCTCGTCGTCGCATCCAAAACGAGCTCAATGGAGCTGGCGCCGAGCTCGCAACGTTGATTCATCCTTCGGCAGTCGTGGCGCATGACGCCGTGATTTGCCCAGGTTCGGTTGTGATGGCGACCGCCGTGCTCAATCCATCGTCAAGAGTGGGGACGGGATGCATTATCAACACGGGGGCTACCGTTGATCATGATTGCCTTATCGGTGATTTCGTCCACGTCTCTGTCGGGGCTCATCTCGCCGGAGCCGTATCTATCGGAGATGCAACGTGGATTGGAATCGGAGCCTCGGTGAGCAATAACATCTCCATTTGCTCAGGCTGCATGATCGGAGCGGGGGCAGTAGTGATTCGAGATATTGATAAGCCAGGAACATACGTTGGTGTACCAGCTCATTTGCAAAGCTGAGGTTGTCTATGGAACTTGTTATCGGACTTTCGCTCACGCTGTTCTTGATTTGTGCCTTTGTGATCATCTGGGCGATGGCGGGGTACCCTATTTCGATTCGATTGCTCGGTGCGTTGATTAAGCGCCAAAACGCTCGGGACTATTCTCATGTCCCTAGCGTGACAGTAATGGTCGTGGCTCATAATGAGGAAAAAGTAATACATGAGAAGTTGGAAAATCTGCTTCAGCTTGATTATCCTGCCGACAAGATTGAATTCATAGTTACATCTGATAGCAGCACGGATGACACGAATGGAATTGTAGAGGCTTTTGCGCAAAGCCACCCAAGCATGAAGTTAAGGCTTCACAGAACTCGCGAGCACAAAGGAAAGACCAACGCTCAAAATGAGGCGCAAAAGCTTGTTACCACTGAGTATCTCGTGATGACCGATGCAAACGCCATGCTTGATTCAGAGTCGATTAAGGAACTGATGGCGTGTTTCACGAGCTTCGACATCGCATATGTCTGCGGCTGTTTGCGCTATCAAAACATCGATTCCTCCGAAACGGCGAGCTCTGAAAGTTCGTACTGGGCTATGGATGTTGCTACACGAGAGATTGAAGGAAGGATAGCATCTCTTACCGCCGGTAACGGCGCCATCTACGCTTGCCGGAACAGTGATTATTTTGATGCGGACCCAATTCAATGCCACGATAGCGTCATGCCGTACCATTTCGCTCTCGAAGGAAGGCGCTCGATAAACTGTCTTCAGGCCACGGCGTACGAAAAAGCTGGTGAAACGGATTCAGACGAGTATAAAAGAAAAGTCCGTATGTTCCGTTCGATACTCGATGCGCCATCCAACATGCTTCGCGTGACAAATCCATTCAGATTCGGATGGTTCTCATACTTCTACTTTGGACATAGGTTTTGTAGATACAGTTTGTGGTGGGCTCACCCAATTCTATTCGCACTCAATGTTTTGCTCGCCGTTTTCAGCCTCCCGTTCAAAGCCCTTCTTCTATTTCACACCCTCTTTTATCTGCTGGCTGCATTTCAATCAGTCGCTAAAACCAACATCAAACTCCTTGCGGCGATTCAGTATTACGTAATGACCGTGAGGGCTCAGATTACGGCGGTAATTCGTTCGTTGAATGGCTCCGCACGCCCTACTTGGGAGTCTGCTGAGAGCACGCGTGGCTGACAATTCATAAACGATTATCAAGGGGATACAGATGAGCACCTCCTCACCTGAGCTTGCTATTTATGTAAGTTCTTATGACGGCTGTAAGGATGTTTGGGATACCTTTTTTTCGATTTTTCATACATACTGGCCCGATTGCTGCTACAACGTTTATCTCATCAATAACGAAGCGGAGTATTGCCGCGAGGGCGTAAAGGTTATTCATACCGGCGAGGAAATCAACTGGTTTTCGAGGACAATTCAATCGCTTTCTGCCTTGCATGAGGACTATGTAGTGTTCCTACTCGAGGACTACTTTTTGTCCAAGCGTGTATCTAATGACGAAATGGCGAGCATCGTTTCAATGATGGACAGAGACGGCATTTTCTTCTATCGCTTGTCACTTCCAGGAACTCAGTCGCTTTCGCAATCTGGCTGTCAAAGCAAGCAAGTTGAACTGGGAAGCAACTATGCTATCAGCTTGCAGCCTGCTATCTGGAATCGCAAGGCACTTCTGAGATACCTTCTTCAGATCGATGGAGCGAGTCCTTGGGACTTCGAGTACTACTTCAACAGCCATAAGCATGAACTGCCCTCTGATGACAGCGGCAAGTATGTCAAGGGAGTTTTATACGACTCCCGGGATTTGCTTGGATATAAAAACGGAATTCTGCGAGGTAGATGGATTCCATCGACGTTGAGCTATTTCAAAAAACATGGGATTGAGATCGAACAGGGCGATAGGCCTTCCCTGAGTTTTGGAGAGTCGCTTAGGTATAGCGCATCGCTTCAAGCAAGAAAGCTTCTTCCTGCTGGCACGAGAGCCACAATTAAAAAGGCGTTGGTTTCGCTCAAGATTAAATATGTTTAACAGAATTTGGGATGGGAGTAGACGTGGAATCTATTGAAGACAGCCTTAAAGGCAAAACCCTGCTTATCACGGGCGGTACGGGATCGTTCGGCAATGCCGTGCTGAGGCACTATCTAACATCAGATGTTGGGCAGATTCGCATTTTTAGTCGTGATGAGCTTAAGCAGGATGATATGAGGCATTTTTACGAGGCTCATTATCCTGAAGAGAGCGAAAAGCTCCGCTTTTATCTGGGCAACGTTAAAGATATCGACTCTATTCGAAACGCTATGAACGGCGTGGATTATATTTTTCACGCGGCAGCTCTCAAACAAGTTCCTAGCTGTGAATTCTTTCCCATCGAGGCGGTAAAGACGAACGTTATCGGCACCGAGAACGTTCTCACGGCTGCGATCGAGGCGGGGGTGCAGCGTGTCGTCTGCCTTTCAACAGATAAAGCTGCATATCCAATAAATGCGATGGGAACAAGCAAGGCGATGATGGAGAAAGTAATCGTCGCCAAGTCTCGAACAGTCTCTCCTGATAAAACTAGAATTATGTGCACGCGTTATGGCAACGTGATGTATTCGCGCGGATCCGTGCTGCCGCTGTTTGTTAAGCAGATGAACGACGGGGTTGCGTTGACTGTTACCGACCCAAACATGACCCGCTTTATCATGTCACTTGATGAGGCGGTTGATCTGGTCGCATTTGCGTTTGAGCACGGGCAGTCTGGAGACATTTTGGTTCAGAAGGCTGCGGCAACTACAGTCGACGTATTGGCGCGAGCAATGATGGAGCTCTTCGGCTATGACAAGCCGTATAAAATCATTGGGCTTCGTCATGGTGAGAAAACATATGAAACCCTTCTAACAAACGAGGAATGTTCCCGTGCGATAGATATGGGCGATTTCTATCGCGTACCGTCCGATAAGCGTGATCTAAACTACGACAATTACCAATCAATCGGATCTCCGCGCAATGGCGTCACTGAATTCAATAGCAATAATACGCAGCTGCTATCCGTTGAGGAGACGAAAGAAAAGCTGCTTTCAATCAGTGAGATTCGTGATGCCCTAGCCGCTTGGAATGCAAAATGAAAATCCTAATTACAGGCGCCGGTGGGTTTCTTGCGCGCAATGTAAAGGAGAGGTTTGAGCGCGAGGGGCATCTTGTGGTCTCTGTTTCTCATCTGGATGAAGAGGGGCTGTTCCAAGAGACGAGAGATTGTCAGTTTGTATTCCATTTGGCAGCAGTTCAGCGTTCTGAAAATGAACAAGAATTCTACGATGGCAATATTGGATATACAAAGCAACTGATAGGTTGTCTCGAAGCACACGAAAACGCCTGTCCTGTATTATTTACAACTTCGACTGCCATACGGAGACCGTCCGTTTTTTCAAAAACAAAAATAGAAGCCGAGCGCTTGCTCAGAATGCATGTCGATAGAACGGGCAGTTCCCTTTATGTGTATATGCTCAATCATATTTATGGTCGATACGGTAAGCCTAATTTCAATAACGTCATCGCCACGTTCTGCTACAACGTCTCGCATGGCATCCCAATTGTAGTGGATGACCCCTCGGCAGAACTGAACCTTACCTACGTCGATGATCTGTTAATTGATTTTATGGCTTGTGTCGACGGTAGGAGGCACGTCAATGGTGATGGCCATCTCGTTCCGTCCATTATTGTCAGGAAGACGATCGGGGAACTAGTCGAGCTACTCGGTCGAATTAAACGCGGTGATCCATGTACGGACTTTTTCGAGGTGAATATGAACGACACGTATGCATACTTCAATAACCTTAGGGATACTTTCTAGGAGCATTGAAAAGATTCCTGGCTCTAGGGGTTGTGAAGAACAGCTGTCTTCCACAGGGAATAAGCTGTTAACAAGCTGCATTATGATTCGCGTCGCTGTCCTTTTCACGAATCGATTGGACCCCCGACTTCGCTGCTGCGTTGCTAGAAACGGATATGTTCATGAATGCCGGTGTTGAGAAGGCGAAATACATCTTTGTTATTCTGTGCTACAGAAATGTCAAGGATCTACTCGAGTGCTTAAAGGCAATTCGAAAGGTATTCGCATCAGAGTCATATCGTTGCATTGTTGTTGATAGCCACTATGATGATGCAACCGATTTGCAATTTGAGACCGTGGCAAAAGATGAAGGCTGCGACTTTATCTGTGTAGAGAACAGAGGATACAGCTATGGCAACAACGTGGGCATCTCGCATGCTTTGGCGAAGTATGACTTTGAATACCTAATTGTTTGTAATCCAGATACCGAAATAAAGAAGTTCGATTTTAAGCCGAATGGTTCTATCGGGATCTATGCTCCTGATATCAGAACATTACGTGGTAAACGGCAAAATCCGATGCTGTTCAGAAGGTGTGGAATTGCAGACCGCCTGATTTACTTCGGGCTTCTGCATAGAGTTACGCCAATTCTTTATCTTGGCCTTATGATTAACAAAATTATTCGCTATGTTGGATTGAGGCTAAATGCTTCATCCCACGGTATGGCGTGGCAAATCTATCAGCCGCACGGCAGCTTCATCATTTTCTCTCGTGAAGCAATCAATGCGCTCCAGCCCGTATTTGATGAGTCCCTCTTTTTGTTTGCCGAAGAGGGCCTGTTGGCTTGTAGGGCAAAGCAGGCCGGCGTTAGCGTTTGGTACTGCCCTTCGATCCAGGTGCTCCATAAAGAGGATGGCTCCATGGGCTATATTCAAAACATCAGCGAGCAGTCTAGGGAATCGAATTTAGTAGCATACGAAAAGATATTCGACAGTAAGAGGAATGCATGAGAGTCCTTCTTATCTGTATGGCGCTTTTGGTCTGTCTTCTCTCATTCGCATTGACCAAAGGCCGCTTGTATCCCGTGAATCTTTTTACTGTGGTTTTTACCGCCTCGATTATCGGCGCCCTCGCCGTTTTTGAAGAAGAGCAGTGGGGCTTTCTCGGGATATTGTGGATGATAGTGGCCTTAGCATTGGTAAATGTGGGGTTTTCTGCCGGTTTCGGACGGCGCGGCGAAGATATCGAACGAGGCCGGGGTCCATCTTCCGGTAGGCGTTTCAATGAGTCGCTTGCGCGGTTGATCGTGCTGTTGCTCATTGTGAGCGGGATGCTCTGGCTTGCGAATCAGCTTCGTGCAAGTGGGGTCTCGTTCTCAGTCTTTTTTTCAGCCGATTCACTGATGGAGGTGGGGCCGGATATCGCTGCTGCTCGCTATAGTGGAGAGACCAATAGCTCGGCGTTTACTCAGATTCTGACCAGCCTCACATACTCGGCGCCTCTGTGCGGAGGCTACCTGTACCTTATATTCTCAACAAGAAAAGATAAAGCGCTGTGCATCGCAACGATGTTGCCCATCACGTTGTTGATGCTGCTTACGAATGCAAAAGCTGGGTTCATAGGTTCTTTGATTCTATGGTTGGCGGGGTACCTAGTAGCTTATATTCAGCTCCACTGCGTGGGTATCCCATGGAAAAGCAAGCCTGTTCTAATAAGCGCTGGACTTGTTCTTTTCGCACTCTTACTCATGTTCTTAACCTTTCTCCTCCGTATCGGGTCGTTTGAGACCTGGGCGGTCGAAGCTGCTTCGAAGAAGTTCGGAATATATGCCTTTGGCGGTATCTTTAATTTTGACCACTGGCTATCCGCCCAGGACGTTGCCGGGTCAAGCTTCCAGTTTGGCACCAATACCTTCATGTCCCTATTCTCTGCGCTCGGCGTGATTCAAAAAGCACAGGGTGTGTACGAGCCGCTTCTTGTCGGGTATGGAAACATCTTCACCTCGTTTCGCGGATTAATCCAAGACTTCTCTTGGATTGGGGCGCTGATCATTTTGTTTTTGGTGGGATTCATCGAAGGACGTTGTGTCGACAACGTATCGAAGCGAGGGAATGGTTTTGCAGGGGTTGCTCTAGCTGCGATTACCTTTTTCTACATGTTTTCGGTTTTCATTTCACCATGGGTTTACACGACATATGTTGTCCCGTTTGTCGTGTTTATGTTGATGCTGGCCGCGTGCAACTCCTCGAGGAGAATCAATGTCGTTTCGTAAGAACGTGCTATCAGCGCTGCTCTCTCAAGGGGTCTCTTTTCTTGCCATGGCGGCGGCCTCTCTATTCATCCCAAGATTTTTGGGTGTAGCCGAGTTCGGTTACTGGCAGCTTTTCCTATTGTATTCAGGCTACGTGGGAATCGCCCATCTGGGCGTTAACGATGGTGTGTATCTAAGGCTGGGGGGTGTACCGCGGAGCGAGGTTGACAAACGCGAAGTTGTCGGAGAGTTTTTGGTTTCAACGCTCTTTCAGCTGCTGATTTCGATCGCCATGTTTGCCATTTCGATCGCCACCGTTCCCGACGGGCTTCGCTTGTTCGTTATGTTCGCCACGGCGCTCTATCTTGTGCTGAGCAATGCGACCAATTTCATCGGCTACCTCTTTCAAGCCATGAACGAAACCGTCCTGTACTCGACATCCATAATGATTAATAGGGGGTTATATTTAGTTGCGATTCTTATCTCACTGGTGATAGGAATTGATGATTGCCGTATTTTTATCGGCCTATATTTAGCGTGCCAGGGCGTCTCGTTTGCATATTGCGTTTTTCATTTCAGGGATTTTCTTTGCTGGAGGAACTTCGATCTGAAATTGGCGATGAAGCGGGGATGGCTCGACATTCGAGCCGGCTCAAAGCTCATGGTTGCAAATTTCGCCAGTAGTTTTGTATTGAATGCTGCGAAGTTTGCCGTAGATTTGCGCTGGGGAGTAAGTGTATTCAGCGTCATTTCATTTGCATTGACTTTGGGTACGTTTTTTCTTTCCTTTGTTAATCAAGTAGCTATGGTTTTATTTCCAGCCCTGAGAGGATACGGTGAGCACGAGCTTAGAGGCCAGTATCTAAAATTGAGAAATGTGCTCGGATGCGTGCTTCCAATCATGTATGTCGCGTATTTTCCCCTTGCGGCGATCATCTCCTGGTGGCTTCCGGCATATAAAGAGTCCGTTGAGATGCTGCCGCTCATTCTCCCGATCTGTCTATTTGATAGCAAGATGTCGATTCTCTCGAATACATTTTATAAGGTGACGCGTCGCGAGAATGTGCTTCTGAAGCTGAACATCATCGCCTGCTCTCTCAGCGTTATCGGTTGCGCTTTTGGCGTTTTTGTGCTGGGCAACCCGATTGCAGTGGTCGCGAGCGTGGTCATCGCGATTATTGTTCGTAGTATCTTGTCCGATTTTTATCAGGCACGCGTGTATCGGTTTTCTGCTTTGAGAGATGTGGTTATCGAGGTTGTATTTACAGTGGTTTTCTGTGCCGCGGCGCTGCTTCACGATACATCGATCGCGATGATCATCGTCGTTTTTTCCTATGTGGTATACCTCGCGATAAATCCCAACTATCGCAGGGAGTTTCGTCAATTGCTGCCGAGTCGAAATGGCTCTCGCGTGTAAAAAGCCAAGGCGGCATCCCGCTAAGTGAATCGGAGTGTGTCATGAAAATCGCCGTTGCCGGGACGGGCTACGTAGGCCTGTCCATAGCTCTTTTGTTGAGCCAACATAACGAGGTTTATGCGCTGGATATTGTGGCCGAGAAAATCGATATGCTGAGAAATGGGATTAGCCCGATTAGGGATAAAGAGATTGAGTATTTTCTGTCGCATCAAGATAGCCTTGGCCTGAACTTTTCGGTGACGTGTGATCCAATAGAAGCCTACGCCGGTGCAGAGTATGCCGTAATAGCTACTCCTACCAATTACGATACTGAGACCAATTCCTTTGATACTTCCGCAGTTGAGAACGCAATGGATGCAGTCAGAGCGGTTAATGAGAATTGCTGGATTGTAGTGAAATCAACTATTCCGGTAGGTTATACCGAACGCATCAAAGTGGAGCGGGGTGATGACCGCATCATATTCTCACCTGAGTTTTTGCGTGAAGGGCATGCTCTGTATGACAATTTGCATCCTAGCAGGATCGTGGTTGGCGTTTCAAAGGATGACACAAATGCTGTGGACGCGGCTGAGCGATTTGCCGGCTTGTTGGCCGGTGGCGCCGCGCCGAATGAGCTCAAACGAGAGAACGCCGATGGCTCGATTGGCGTTCCAAGCCTCGTCTTAGGTGACACGGAAGCCGAAGCAATCAAGCTATTCGCCAACACGTATCTAGCATTGCGCGTTTCATATTTCAATGAACTTGATACCTATTGCGCGACTAAAGGTCTTTCTACGCTCGATGTTATTCGTGGAGTATCGCTTGATCCCAGAATAGGTGATTTCTACGATAATCCCAGTTTTGGATACGGTGGATACTGCCTTCCCAAGGACACGCGCCAACTTCTTGCAAATTATCGTGATGTGCCGCAGAACCTTATCCAAGCAATCGTCGATTCAAACGCGACGCGCAAGGACTTTATTGCGGACGAAATTATCTCGGCGGTTAATAAGCTGGTATATTCAGGTACGCCAAGCCCTCTTGTCGGCATCTATCGCCTTACCATGAAGAGCGGCTCGGATAATTATCGGGCTTCATCAATTCAGGGCATTATGAAGCGCATTAGGGCAAAAGGCGTTCCGGTGCTCGTCTATGAACCGACATACCATGGTAATGTTTTTTACGGTGCGGAAGTGACCGCGGACCTTGCTTATTTTAAGCAGCGTTGTGAAATCATTGTGGCGAATCGCTGGTCAGATGAACTTTCCGATGTTGCCGAGCGAGTTTATACCCGCGATCTGTTCCGTCGAGATTAGCCTGGGTTATGTTGGTGGTGAGAGCGCGGCTCGCGTCCTGTCAGCGCCGATGAATATTCTCCGGACTCGTTGACTGTAGAGTTGCTGTAGTTGATGGAAGACTTCTATAGATCACTGGATGGCTGGATGGGGCAAAACCGGTCGAGACGCGAGACGAGGCGATTCGCGCAATCAGGCGCGTCGCTCCGCTTCTGTCCATCGTTTCCGCCGCGCTTTGCGGCTCGTTCGCTCGGGAAGAGCAGACGTCCGAAAGCGATATAGACCTCATGGTGCGCTTCACCCCGGGCTCGAGGTTCTCTGACGTGGAGGACGTGCGCGAGGTGCTCGAGCATGAAACCGACAGGGAAGTCGATATCATCACAAGCCTTGCCGGGCAGCCGTCGTCGTTTGTTCGCTCGGTGCTCCGGGGAGCGGTGAGAGTTTATGGATGACCGCGATACCTCCATTGATCGCGCCGTTCCTTAATACATGGATTGGATCACCGAACAGGGCGTCGACGCAAACGTGTCCTGCAGCGAGGAGGATTTCGAGCACAGGGTCGCGGAAGAGCGGGAGGAGACCACGTTCGAGGCGCGGCTTTCTGATGCTATCGGACGCGGGGTCGTCGATATCGAGGCGGGGCGCTTCACGACTTCGGTTGACGATGCGTTCCAGCGTGCAGACGAGCTGAGGAAATAGCTTGCCTAGGGAGAGGTTGCGCATCGCCGAGGAGTTCTCCAATCTGGTGCGCACATCCCAATCCCGAATCCCGCAGCGCGGATGAGCTTGAGATTTCTTGCTGCTTGTTTGTCCGGGTCGATAACCCCGCCAACTACCACGCCACATCTTCGAGGTGGAGGACTTCCTCGCGAGGCTCTTCACGCGCGGAAAGGATACTTTCGGTCATTCCGGGGATGCTCTGCAAATAAAGCGTCTCCTCGATCGACGCCCAATCATCTTCGCCGATAAGCACGGCGCCCTTACCGCGGTTGCTGGCGATGTAGACGGGCGCGCAATCCTCGTTCACCCGCTCGATTGCGTTGTAGAGGTCTTTGCGCAGTGCAGTCGCTGTCATAGTGGTCATGTTCGGCTCCTCCTCCCTGGGCCTGCTAAATGATAAAAAGGTGTCTGACACCATTTTATCAGGGAGCGCGATGTCCCGAGTACACCCCGCGGCGAACGGGGCGCCGCTACGGGGTATACTTGTGGCAAGCAGGAGGGCCGGAAGCCCTCCTGTGGATTGGGTTTGGTGGGCGACGCCCACGCGAGCAGCCGTCTCCACCAAGGCGGCTGTTTTCTTGTCTGGGATAAAATCCCATCATCTCTTAATTTCTCACTCACGTATCTCTTAATCATCTATCATTATCTCTCATAGAATTGAGAGATATGTAAGAGACAGGAGTGAGAGATGACAGAGCATGAGTTACAGACCATCCTGGAACATCTCCGCCAGGAAGGCGGGGACGATGCGTCATTTGAGGCAAAGTCTTGTGCGTCGGGTCTCTCCAAGGATGTCTGGGAGTCGGTGAGCGCCTTCGCCAACAGCGCTGGCGGGACGCTGTTGCTGGGGATCAGTGAATCGGACGGATTTGTCCCGGTCGCGGGCTTTCAAACGCATAAGGTGTGCGACCAGTTCGTTTCCGGAATGGGGGATGGCGGGTCGCCCGGCTTTTTGAGCAATCCGCCCGAGTACGCCATCGAACGCGTTCCGCTCGACGAGGAAGTGGTGCTCGCGATTCGGATCCGCGAGCTCAGCCCGGCGCAAAAGCCCTGTTATATTACAGCTCGCGGTGTTCTAACCGGCAGCTACAAGCGCATCGACGACAAAGACGTTCGCCTGTCCCCGAACGAGCTGTATTCTATGCAGGCTGCTACGCGCGTTGACGATTCCGATCGTTCCGTAGTTCCCGAGGCGACCATCGAAGATCTCGATCGATCTGTATACGAGCAAGTTTTTTCCAAAGCGCTCGTCGTCGCGCCGCGGTCGATGCGCAACGCCGATACGGTGGAAGAGCGGCTCAGGCGCCTCAACTTCATCAACAACGATGGGGGCGTTGTGCGCGCAGGCCTTCTTGTCGCGGGGCTGTATCCGCAGCAGTTCTTTCCCAAGCTGTGCGTTGACGTCGCCGTTCATCCGGGGCTGACGAAGGGCTCGGGCGGCGTGGTGAGGTTTGACGACCGCGTCATATGCGAAGGCACGCTCGGCGAGATGATTGAAGATGCTGTTCACGCTGTTGCCAAGAACCTCCGTCGACCGTCCTTTGTGAACGGTGTGGGGCGCATCGATGATCTGGAGCTTCCCGAGGCGGTTTTGCGCGAGGCCATCACGAACGCCTTGCTTCACCGTAGTTATAACGATCGCTTTGACGGGGAATCGGTCTCCGTCGATGTCTTCGAAGACCGTGTCGAGATCGCCAATCCCGGCGGATTGTGGGGCAAATCGCCCGACGATCTGGCCGATGGAAGGTCGTGCTGTCGAAACCCAACGCTCATGAAGCTCATGTCCCTGGCCTTGCTGCCGAGCGGTTCCGGCTCTCCGGCGGAGGGGAACGGTTCCGGGATACCGTTCATGATGAGTGAGATGGCGGCTCGCGGGCTGGAGCTTCCCGAGTTTTATCCGGCGCTCGACCATTTCAAGGTTGTCCTGCGGAGACCCTTAGCCGCTTCGGGTCGTAGCGAGGCTGTTCACGGGGGCGCGAGTTTCGTTGAGCAGATGCTGCGGTCACATGGGGAGATGTCGCTGCGCGAGATCGCGCAAGAGAGCGATTTGACGCTCAACCAGGCGCGCAAGCGGGTGAAAGATCTCATCGCGGCGGGTTGCGTCGAGGCGACCGCGTCCCCGACGAGCCGGAACAGGAAATACCGTTTGGCGTAGACATATGCAAGGCAACGGTCGTTGACGTGCCGAGCTCGAAAGAGGCCTATGGCAATGCACGCGAACAGTGATAAAAAGGTGTCTGACACCATTTTATCAGGGGCTGCGATGCGCCGAGTACACCCCGCGGCGAGCGGGGACGCCGCGATGGGGTATACTCGTAGCAAGCAGAAGGTTTGAAGCCCTCCTGTGGAAACGGTTTTGTGGGCGATGCCCACGCGAACAGCCGCCTCCGGACAAGGCGGCTGTTCCCTTGTTCGGGCATCACCCGTCGACTCGGACTAGCCGAGCACGATCTCGTAGGCCAACAAAGCCAGCGCTAACAAGACGGCTGCTGCGAGCAGCAGCTGGGTGAGCTTGAGCATGGGATCCCTCCATCTACCCCGTTGGACTCGGAGGGCACCGCCCGCTTGCTTGGTACCAGTCTAGCGCATTTCGCCGAAAATGAGAACATATGTTCTATATAAGAGCGAAAGAATTGCCTGCGTGTTGTGGTACACTGCAGCTGCGCGACGCGTTCGCATCTCATCTCCGTTCAATCACATAGCTGCATCCGACCGCCCGCGCACCCTGAGTTGTCATATAGTTTCCCGCTGCCGGCCAGCCCCGTCCGTGCTGCCGACATGCCGTTGCAAGCAAGGAGGCGGCCTCATGAAGTTCTTTCTCGACACGGCCGATCTGGGCGAGATCCGCGAGGCGGTGAGCTGGGGTGTCATCGACGGCGTCACCACGAACCCGTCGCTGTTCGCGAAGACCGGCGGAAAGCTCGCGGATTTCGAGCGCCACATCGGCGCCATCTGCGAGCTGTGCCCCGGCCTTCCCGTCTCGGCGGAATCGTGCGCCGAGACCGCCGAGGGCATGGTCGAGGACGGCCGCCGGCTCGCCGCCATCGCCGATAACGTGGTCGTCAAACTGCCCATCTCCACGGAGGCGCTCGCCGCCACGCACACGCTCGCGCAGGAGGGCATCGCGGTGAACATGACGCTCATCTTCACCGTGCCGCAGGCGCTGCTCGCCGCCCGCGCGGGCGCGCGCTACGTGTCGCCCTTCGTGGGGCGCTTCGACGATATCGCCGAGGACGGCGTGGAGCAGCTCGTGCAGGTGTGCGAGGCGATCCACGGGTTCGATTTCGGGCATGAGGTCGAGATCATCGGGGCGTCGATTCGCACCCCGCATCACGTGACGGAGGCCGCGCTCGCCGGCTGCGACATCGCGACCGTCCCGTTCAAAGCGTTGAAGAAGGCCGTGCGGCACCCGCTGACCGATCGCGGCCTAGCACTATTCATGGAAGACTGGAAGAAGGTTGAGCAGGCATAGTGGCTGACGAAACGACGAACACCACCGAAACGATGAACGCCGAGGCCTCCGCGCCCACCCCGGAGGAGAAGCCGCGCCGCGCCACGCGCACGCGCCGGACGGCGAAGCGCGCGGAAGGGGAGGAGGCCGCTGCGGAGGAGAAGCCGCGGCAGAAGGCCACGCGCACGACGCGGAAGCGCACGCGCGCGACGGCTGCCGAGAAGGCAGATTCCGCGGCTGCGGATGCCGCGGGCTC
>CAPI01000110.1 GCA_000333815.1 [Collinsella] massiliensis | reverse complement strand
CGCTTCGTGTTCTTGCGGCTGGTATCGGTGTATCGATGGCGCAGATGGGCAACCCGCTTGCCCCGCTCGTGTTCCTGCTCATCTACAACATCCCTGCGTTCGCTTTGCGTATCTGGGGTGTTCAGAAGGGCTATGAGCTGGGTGTGGGTATGCTCGAGGCCGCGCAGCAGAACGGCATCATGGACAAGGTCATGACCATCGCCGGCATCGTGGGCATCATGGTGCTCGGATCTATGACCGTCGATATGTTCTGGGCGGAAATCGCGGTTCAGTTTGGATCGGGCGATGAGGTCACCGCCTTGCAGGATGTGCTCGACAGCATCCTGCCGGGCATGTTCGCGCTCATCTGCATGGGGCTCTATTACTGGCTGCTGGGCAAGAAGGTTTCGCCGACCATTCTGATCTTGGGAACGATGCTCGTGGGCGTCATCGGCGTGTACTTCGGCGTCTTGGCATAGCTTATACAGCGCTTTGCGCGATGGAAGCGCCCGGGCGGTCACATGGTGATCGTCCGGGCGCGCCCATGGATTTGCACCATACGATACGTAAGAGAACATGCAAGTGGAGTTGATATCGTGTCACGCGCGCAGCTCAGCGCATCCGACTGGCGGCTCATCGGTATCGAGTCGCTCCAATGGTGCGCCAACAACGCGGTGTATTTTCTGGGTTTGATAGGAATCGCAACGTATGACTTGGGAGGAGGCGCGCTTCTTGTCGCGGGCATCACACTTGTCCGCAATCTGGCAACATCGATTGGCAATATGGGCGCCGGGGCCGCGATCGACCACTGGGGGCCGCGGCGCGTTACGCTTTTCACGCTCGCCTTCACCATCATCGCGAGCACTATCGTGGGGCTTGTGCCCACGACGGCAGGCGTGCTTCTCGCCGCGGCGGTTTTCTTGGGAATATCGGGCGGCTGCATCAATACCTGCACCCATGCGTTTCCCGGATACCTTGAGCCCGATTCCATGAAGCGGCAACGCTTGAACGGGCTCATGATGTTCTACAGCAATATCGCGTACACGCTCGGGCCGATTGCGGGCGGCCTGCTCGTTGCGGTGTTCCCGACGCGATCGGTCTACCTGTTCATGGCGGCGCTCATGGCGGTGGCGCTTGTGTTGGCTTGGCGCTGCAACGAGGTGCGTCAGCCGGCGCGTGACACGGCGGAGCGGCAGGGGGCGCTTGCACGCATAGGTGCCGGAGCGCGGCTCACCTTCACATCCATAGGGCTCTGCGTGATCTTCTTCTCAGGGTTTTTCGGCAACTTCGCATTCGGTGCCTTCGATTCGCTCGAGTCGCTCTTCTATCGCGATGTACTGCACGTGGACATCGTCTGGCTCGGGCTGCTCTCCTCGGTCGTTGGCGTGACGTCATCGATAGGCTCATACGTGCTCACGCGCGTGCCGGCGGGCTTCGCGAACGTCCGCGCCCTGCTGGCGTCGCTGTTGCTCGTCGGAATCGGGTCGATGGTGTATGTGGGAACCGACATCTTGGCCGTCGCCATTCTCGGGCAGGCGATCAACGGGCTTGCTTGGGGTTTCTTGGAACCGTTGCAGATGAGCCTTGTTCAGGAGCGGGCACCGCTCGAACACCTTGGCAGCGTCATGGGGTTCGTGCGGTTCGGTCTTATGAGCGCGGGTGTGCTGCCTGTGCTCGCAGCGCCTGCCATGGCAGATGCCTTCGGTGTCCAGGCGGTGCTGTTCGGTTCTTCATGCTTCATCGCAGCGGTCGGTCTGCTGTCCCTTGTGTGGTGGATGCGCTTGGAGCGGCGGCGGGGGACGGTATAACGTCGCATTGCTGTTTTGAAACGCTTGGCGATGCCCTCGGGGCGGGTTTCCACGAGTCGGATGACTCGGTGAGACCCGCCCCGAATGGCCTTGCGCGCTGTGTTGCGTTGCTTCTCGCTAGTCGGTTTCGATGGCTTCGATCGCCCAGGGTGCTCCGGGGGTGTCGGGGGAGCGGTGCTTGAGGCGGATGGTCGCCGTGCGGCGCTCGCCGTCGCGGATGTAGCGCAGCGGGAAGGCGATGCGCTTGCGGCCGAGCTCGGCGGTGCCGCGCTCGATGGCGATGAGGAACCACTCGCCGGCGATGCCGAGGGCGTCCGCGCCGAGGGGCAGCAGGGCGGAAAGCTCATGGAGCAGGCTCGTCGGGCACCAGACGTCGGTCGTGAAATCCTGCGGGTAGGTCTCCGGGTCGATGGGCGGCTCGGGTGCGGGCTCGGGAGCCGCGGGCGCGGACTGCGGCGTCGGGGTTGCCGCTGCTACCACGGTGTTTTGCGCGCGCTCGGTGCGCGGGGCGGCGAGGGGAACAGCCGGCGGCTCTGCGCTCGCGGCGTCCGGCTGCGGGCCTGCCGTGACCGGCTGCGCGTCTGCCGCGACCTCTCCGGCGTTGACGCGTTCCGGATTCCCCGCCGTCGCAGGGGTGGACGCAAGGGTCTGGATGCCGGCGTTCGCGTGCTCCGGGTCATAGATGACGGTGAGCGAGATGGACGGCTCGGGCGCGGGCTCGGGCTCTGGCTGAGAGGTCGGTGTGGACGCGGGCTCGGGTTCTGCCGCCGTCACGGGTTCAGGCTCGGCCGTCGCCGCAGGCGCCTCGTCCGCCTCCTGCACGCCATCCTCGGTCTCTTTGGCCTGCATGGTTTCCACGGCAGCGTCCTCTGCCGCCGCTTCGCCTTCGGGTGCCTGCTCGGGCTCGGCAGGGGCATCCGCGCTCTCGGCAACCTCATCGGCGGCCGCCTCGACGACCTCCGCCTCGACCTCGGTCTCGACCACCACGGCGCGCGGCCGCACCGGCTTCAGCGTGCGCTGCCCGCGCTTGCGCTTCCAGGGCTTGCCGGATTTCCCCGTCGCCCCGTCGCCCGCCGCGTCGAGGATCGCGTCCCATTCGGGCTGCGCGACGAGGGTGGCGTAGACGCGCCCGCCCTTGAACACGGTGAGCGTGACGAACTCGTCGAGCTCCTCAAGCAGCTCGCGGACGCCGCCGTACCCGAGCGACGCGGCGTCGAGCCCATCGCTCGCGAGCGCCTCCTCGATTTGCGTCATGAACGCCTGGCGGCCAACCCCGATGGTTGAGCGGAGCAGCCCGTAGAGGTAGATGCGGTTGTTTTGATTCAGCTGCGGTTGTTGCTGCGATGCCATGATGCCCCTTTGCTCGATGTTGTTCGACAAGCATCTTACCATCGCCTCCCAAGGCGTGGCCGTTTGCCGTCGCGAGCGTGCGCTGCGGGGCGGGGAGGGCAGGTGGCGCGCATCGCTATGCGGCCGCGGGCCGGCGCGCCCTACGCGGACGCGGCGTTCGCGCCGTCCGTGGTGTCGCCCCCGCTCGTCGAGCCGTCGCCCGTGCCGGGCGTCGTCGCGGTCGTCTGGTCGCCGCCGTCCGCGGCGTCCTGGTCGCTGTCCGTCGGCGTTTCGGGCGTCGTCGCGGTGCTGCTGTCCTGGTCGTCTTCCGTCGTATCGTCATCTGGCTTCGTCGTGCTCGTGTCGGGCGTCTCGGGCGTCGTCGTGCTGGGCTCCGTCTCGTCCGCAGGGGTCGTCGTCTCGTCCACGCGCTCATCCCGCGCGCTGTCCTGCGACGAGAACAGGGGAGCGGGCTTCGCGCCCAGGCCCTCGCCCGCGGTGGTGGCGAGGATAATCGCGGCGCAGACGCCCACGGCGACGACGGCGGCCGCCACCGAGAACCCGATGACCTTGCGCTGCGTGGCCGCGCGCGCCGCCTTCGCCCGGGCGCGGAGCCGCTCGGGGGCGACGCGGGCGCCCGGGTAGGCGCGCTCCTCGGCGGAGAGCTGGCCGTTCGCGTCGCGCTCGAAGCTCGCGCCCGTCTCCCAGCCGTTTGCGGGGATGTCGCCTCCCTTGGTGTGCGCGCTCTTGATCGCGTCGGCGCTCGCCGTGATGAAGCGGCGGTAGATCTGCGAGGAGACGACCGTCACGACCGAGCTCACCGCCGCGCCGATGACCGAGCCCGCGATGCCGATCTGCGACGCGAGCATCACCGAGGTGGCCGCGGCCGCGGCGCCGGCGATGATTTGCGCGAGCGAGAGGCCGTCGAACAGCCCGGGCTTCTGCGCGCGCTCGTAGGCCAGGGTGTTGCCGATGGACACGTCCCGCTCGCTCGAGGACTGCGCGATGACGCGGGTCTCGTCTGCAGCGTGGGCGCGGGCCATATCCACGCCGCGGGCGCGGGTCTCGTCTGCCGAATAGACACGGGTTTTGTCCGCATCGCGGACGGTGGTGTTGTTCAAATCGGGTGCCATGGTGCCTCCCGGGAATCGCTTCGGTACCGCCCGGCCGAGTCCGCGCGGTGCCCTACATTCTTACCCGACGCGCCCGCGCGCGCACGCCCGCCGAGCGGATACCACAGGGTCTGGATAATCGGTTCGCGGAGCTCCGGGCGACGCGGTATCATGGGGGACACGTGTTCTGAGACGAAGGGGAGCGACGATGGGCGAGCTCGATACGATACCCGTGGCCGGGGGCGCAGACCCCGCCGCGGACGGCTTCTTCCGCATCGCGGCGGCCACGCCGAAGATCCGCGTGGCGGATGTCGAGGGCAACGCGCGCGCCGTGCTCGCATGCGTGCGCGCGGCGGCCGAGGCGGGCGTGGGCGCGCTCGCGCTCCCCGAGCTCTGCCTCACGGGGTACACCTGCGGCGACCTGTTCCAGAACCGCCCGCTCGTCACCGCCTGCGAGCGCGCGCTCGCGTGGCTCCTCGCCGAGACGCGCGACGTGCCCGTGCTCTTCACCGTAGGCCTGCCCGTCGCGGCTGGCGGGGCGCTCTACAACTGCGCCGCCGTGTGCTGCGCGGGCGAGCTCCTCGGCCTCACCGCGAAGTCGTATCTGCCCAATTACGGCGAGTTCTACGAGCGGCGCTGGTTCGAGCCCGCGCCGGTCGAGCCCCGCTGGGTGCCGTTCGCGGGCGAGGACTCGGTGCCGCTCGGCGCGGGTCTCGTCTACCGCTGCGTCGACCCCCTGCTCCAGGGCGTCGTCGTGGGCGTGGAAATCTGCGAGGACCTTTGGGTCGCCGCGCCGCCGAGCACCGAGATGGCGCTCGCGGGAGATGCGACCATCATCTTGAACCCGTCCGCGTCCGACGAGATCGTGGGCAAGGCGGCGTACCGGCGCGACCTCGTGCGCGGCCAGAGCGCGCGCCTGTACTGCGCCTACGCCTACGCGGACGCCGGGGCGGGCGAATCGACCACCGACCTCGTGTTCGCCGGCGAGAACCTCATCGCGGAGAACGGCAGCCTGCTCGCGCGCACGCCGCTCATGAGCTGCGACATGGCCGTGGCGGACGTCGACATCGACCGCCTCGTGGCGGAGCGCCGGCGCTCGAACACCTGGAAGCGCCCGGTGGGCGGGGAGGGTGCCTGCTGCGAGGTGCGCTTCTCCTTCGCCGGCGAGATGGCGCGGGATGCGCCCGACCTCATGCGCAGCGCCCTCGACATCGACCGCGTCTTCCCGCGAACGCCGTTCGTCCCGGTCGACCACGGCGACCTCGCCGAGCGCTGCGAGGAGATCTTCAGCCTGCAGGCGGCCGGCCTCGCCACGCGCCTCGCGCACACCGGTACGCGGCACGCGGTCATCGGCCTCTCCGGCGGCCTCGACTCCACGCTCGCCCTGCTCGTGACCGTGCGCGCGTTCGATTCCATCGGGCTCGACCGCACGGGCATCACGGCGGTCTCGATGCCCGGCTTCGGCACGACCGGGCGCACGAAGGGCAACGCCGCGACGCTCGCCGCCGCGCTCGGCGTCGACTTCCGCGAGATCCCCATCCACGCCGCCGTGGAGCAGCACTTCCGCGACATCGGGCACGACCCCGCGGTCACGGACGTCACCTACGAGAACAGCCAGGCGCGCGAGCGCACGCAGCTGCTCATGGACATCGCCAACCAGGCCGGCGGCTTCGTGATCGGCACGGGCGACCTCTCCGAGCTCGCGCTCGGGTGGGCGACGTACAACGGCGACCACATGAGCATGTACGGGGTGAACGCGAGCGTGCCCAAGACGCTCGTGCGGCACCTCGTGCGCTATGCGGCGAACGCGTTCGGCGGCCAGATCGAGCGCACGCTCCTCGACATACTCGACACGCCCGTCTCGCCGGAGCTTCTGCCCCCCACGGGCGACGGCCAGATTGCCCAGCGCACGGAGGACCTCGTGGGGCCGTACGAGCTGCACGATTTCTTCCTCTACCACCTGCTGCGCTTCGGGTTCGCGCCGGGGAAGATCTTCCGCATGGCGTGCCGGTCGTTCGCGGGCACCTACGACGCGCACACGATTTGGAGCTGGCTGCGCGTGTTCTACCGGCGGTTCTTCGCCCAGCAGTTCAAGCGCAGCTGCCTGCCGGACGGGCCGAAGGTGGGCTCGGTGACCCTCTCGCCGCGCGGCGACTGGCGCATGCCGAGCGACGCGAGCGCCCGCCTCTGGCTCGCCGAGATCGACTCCCTCGAACCCTGATCATAAAGGGACGGGTTCAAAACGTTACCTTTTGCCATACTTGGGGACAGGCTCTGCGCGCCCCGATGGCATCAAGGTCGGAACCTGTCCCCAAATGAAGCAAAAAGTAGCGTCTTGAACCCGTCCCTTTTTGACGCATTGAAAGGATGATGAACATGCAGTTCTCCCAGCGACTCGACCGCTTCGGCGCCGAGGTCTTCAGCTCGCTCAACGCCAAGCGGCTCCAGCTCGAGGCCGAGGGGCGCACCATCTACAACCTCTCCGTGGGCACGCCGGACTTCGCGCCCTACGCCCACGTGGTCGAGGCGCTCCGCGACGCGGCGGCGGATCCCGCGCAGTGGAAGTACAGCCTGGGCGACCTGCCCGAGCTCAAGCAGGCCGTGTGCGACTACTACGCGCGGCGCTTCGGCGTCGAGGGCATCACGCCCGACATGGTGGCCTCGTGCAACGGCACGCAGGAGGGCGTCGGCCACCTGGGGCTCGCGCTGCTCGACCCCGGCGACACCGTGCTCGTGCCGGATCCATGCTACCCGGTCTTCGAGGCGGGCGTGAAGATCGCGGACGGCGAGCTGGCGTACTACCCGCTCTCCGCCGAGCACGACTTCCTCCCGTACGTCGCCGGCATCGACCCCGCGGTCGCGGACCGCGCGAAGTACATGATCGTCTCGCTGCCGGCGAACCCCGTGGGCAGCGTCGGCACGCCGGAGCTCTACGAGGAGCTCATCCAGTTCGCGCGCGAGCACGACCTGCTCATCGTGCACGACAACGCGTACTCGGACATCGTCTACGACGGTCCGGCGGGCGGGAGCTTCCTCAGCTACCCCGGCGCGCTCGAGGTGGGTGTGGAATTCTTCTCGCTCTCGAAGTCGTTCAACGTCACGGGCGCGCGCATCGGCTTCATCGTGGGCCGGTCGGACGTGGTCGCCGCCTTCGCGAAGCTCCGCAGCCAGATCGACTTCGGCATGTTCTTCCCCATCCAGAAGGCCGCGATCGCCGCGCTCACCGGCCCGCGCGACGAGGTCGAGCAGCAGCGCCTGCGCTACCAGGAGCGCCGCGACGTCCTGTGCGACGGCCTCGAGCGCATCGGCTGGGAGCGGCCGAACGCGCACGGCACGATGTTCGTCTGGGCGAAGCTGCCCGGCGGGCGCACGGATTCCATGGCGTTCTGTGAGGAGCTCATGGAGCGTGCGGGCGTCGTGGTGACGCCGGGCGCGAGCTTCGGGCCGTCGGGCGAGGGCTACGTGCGCATGGCGCTCGTGCTGCCGCCCGAGGGGCTGCGCGCCGCCGTCGACGCCATCGAGGCCGCCGGGATTTAGAGCGACGAGATACTGGGTAGGAAACGGGTTGTAGGCCTTGTGCCATGCAGGTGCCGCCGCGACGCAAGGGTCGCGCGCCGGCAAAGAGATAAGGAGCTGCATATGGTCAACAATCGCAAGGTAGCCGTAGTGGGCTGCGGTTTCGTGGGTTCATCGTCGGCGTTCGCCCTCATGCAGAGCGGGCTGTTCTCGGAGATGGTGCTCATCGACGTCGACCGCGCGCGTGCCGAGGGCGAGGCGCTCGACATCGCGCACGGCACGCCGTTCGCCACCCCCATGAAGATCTACGCGGGCGACTACGCTGACGCCGCGGACGCGGCCATCATCGTCGTGACGGCCGGCGCCGCCCAGAAGCCGGGCGAGACGCGCCTCGACCTCGTGAACAAGAACGTCCGCATCTTCCAGGGCATCATCCCGCAGATCCGCGACAGCGGCTTCGAGGGCATCCTGCTCATCGTGTCCAACCCTGTCGACGTGCTCACCTACGCCGCCATCAAGATGTCCGGCCTGCCCGAGGGCCACGTGATCGGCTCGGGCACCGTGCTCGATTCCGCGCGCCTGCAGGAGGCGCTCGGCGCGCACCTGGGGGTCGACCCGCGCGACGTCGAGGCGTACGTCATCGGCGAGCACGGCGACTCCGAGCTCGCCGTGTGGTCGAGCGCCGACGTGGCGGGCGTGCCGCTCAAGGACTTCTGCGAGATGCGCGGCCACTTCGACCACGAGGAGGCGGAGCGCCGCATCGCCGAGGATGTGAAGAACGCCGCCTACGAGATCATCGACCGCAAGCACGCCACGTATTACGGCATCGCCATGAGCGTGAAGCGCCTGTGCACCGCCATCATGCGCGACGAGAAGTGCATCCTGCCCATCTCCGCCCTCATGGTGGGCGAGTACGGCATCTCCGACGTCGCGATCTCCATGCCCACCATCGTCGGCCGCGACGGCGTCGAGTGCCGCGTGCCCATCTCCCTCGATGAGGAAGAGCTCGCCGAGCTCCACCGCTCCGCCAAGGCGCTGCGCGACGTTATCGACGGTATCGAGGTCGAGCTCTAGGAGGCTGCCATGCCGAGGCTGTCCGACCACCTGCCCGACATCCCCGGCGCGCTGAAGCGGGTGCTTCCGGGGGATGCTGCCGGCGGCGAAGCTGAGCCAGACGCTGCATCCAACGGCGACGTGAACGGGGACGGCACCGCGCCGTCCCCGTCTTCGCAGCAGCCGTCCGGAGCGCACAAGAAGCCCGGGTCGTTCCTCACCTACGCGCAGACGCAGCTCGATGGCTTCGATGCGCGCCCGCTGTGCCTGGTGGACAGTCTCGTGCTGTCGTGGCTCGCGTACTTCCGCCTCACGCCCGCGCTCGAGGCTGCGCGCACCGATGAGGGCATCGCCCTGCACGAGCTTATGCGCGCGGAGGACTTCGACGAGATGTTCGGCACGAGCTTCGATGCCGACGGCAGCCGCGAGCTGCTCTTCGCCGTGTGCGCGAGCCCGCGTTTCCGCAGCGTGCGGCTTACGCGCCTGCGCTTCAAGACGGATGCGGACGTCGAGGAGCAGTTCGCCGCCATGACGTTTTTGCTGCCCACGGGTGAGGCCTACCTCGCGTTCCGTGGGACGGATTCCTCGCTCGTGGGCTGGAAGGAAGACTTCAACATGGCCTCGTCCTGCCCGGTGCCGGCGCAGGAGGAGGCGCGCGCGTACGTGGAGCGCGTGGCGCCCAGCGTGGCGGGTCCCCTGTACCTCGGTGGGCATTCGAAGGGCGGGAACCTCGCGGTGTATGCCGCCGCGACCGTCCCGCGCGCGGTGCAGGATCGCGTGCTCGCGGCGTTCTCCCACGACGGTCCCGGATTTCCGCCCGCGTTCCTCGAGGGGGAGGGGTATCGCCGCGTGCGCGGGCGCGTGGCGAAGATGGTGCCGAAATCCTCGGTCATAGGGCTCATCATGGACGACGGCGCCGACGTGCGCGTCGTGGAGAGCTCGGGCGTCTCGATCCTCCAGCACAACCCCTTCCTCTGGGAGGTCGAGGGGCGAGATTTCGTTTACGCGGACGGGCTCACCGCGAGCGCGCGCTACCTCTCGAGCACGATCGAGAGCTGGATGAACCGCTTCGAGCCCGAGGAGCGCCGTCGCTTCATCGACACGCTTTTCGACGTCTTGGGCGCGACCGGCGCCGAGCGCTTCGCCGACATCCGCGACGACTGGCGGACGAGCGTGCCCGCGATGCGCGAAGCCGTCGACGCCCTCGACCCGGAGCAGCGCGAATGCGTGGGCGAGGTGGTTCGCGCCCTCGCGCGCACCGCGACCATCGACAAGGTGGCGGATGCCGCGGGCAACCTGCTCGACGGGCTCGGTTCCAAGGAAGGCGATTAACCGCCCGGGGCCAGGCGCGCGGGGTGTGAACCGCGCGCAATCGTCTCGATCGGCGCTGAATGTGGGCTGCGACAGCTCGCCGCGCGCGGCGAATCGCCCATCGAAGCGTCTTGTGGCCATTATTTCCCGTTTTGTGACACGGATCCTGCGGCAAGGGCGGTGCGATGGCTCCACAGCTGGGATATCCGTGTCGTCTACCAGGGCGGTGGGGAAGTCGCACCGCCGTTTTCCAGGAATGATGTCACAAAATCGGAAAAAATGGCCACCCGCCGGCAGCGCGCAGCCTCCGCGCCCGGCGTACGCCGCGTCAGCGGCTCTCGATGGCGCCGATGTTCTTGAGCTCGATGGAGATGAGGCCGTTCGGCTCGTTCTTGAACGAGATGAACTCGGGATTCCGCCCCATCTCGACGGGGAATGTGATCTCGATGCCCGTGTCGGTGCGGATCTTCTGGTTGCGCACGCTCGGCCGCTCGGCATGCGCGCGCTCGACGGCCACGCGTTCGGGCACGTGCTCCTCCTCGAGCTTCTGGCGCACGCTTGCCTGCAGGGCGGGCTCCTCGGCGAACACCTCGTCGACGATATCCCAGGGCGGCAGCTCCTCGTCGTCCTCCACCTGCTCGACCATGGCCGCCTTCGTCGCGGCGAGCGCGACCGCCGCGTTCGCGCCGTGCTCCTCCGCCGCCTCGGCCACCGCGCGCGTCACGACGTCGATGACCTCCTTGGCCGAGGTGCCCGCGGTGCACTGGAGCAGGCCGTCGACGATGAGTTGCGTCTCAGAGCCCATGATCGTGCGGGGTTTGTCCTGGTAGAGCACCGAAAGGTCGCGTGCGCGCACGAGGGCGTAGGAGCTGATCTTCTGCGTGGGAGCGGGGAGGATGGCGTGGTGGCGCGCGATCTTGGCCACGACGCCGCCGGCCGCGTTGTCCACCTCGTGCATGAAGGCCATGCGGCTCTCCATGATGAGGATGGCGAACCAGCGCTCGTCGGCGTCGTCCTCGAAATCGGCGACGAGGATGTCGGCGGACGAGGGCTTCTCGGCGTGGGTGAGCTGGTCGGTGAGGAACTCCGCGACCTGCTGCGAGAGGTCGACGAACCCGCGCTCGCCGAAGAGGTAGCGCTTGAGCTCGCCCGCGAAGGCGCTGTCCTCGGTGAAGGAGCCGGGGCGGTTGTCGGCGGCGTTGCGCGCGCGTTTGAGGTGCTTCATGACGAACGACCGCACGGCGCGCGTGTCGAGCTCGAGCTCCTGCTCCGAGAAGACCGTGACGGCCGACTGCGCGTCGAGGATGTGCAGGATCGCGTGGTTGATATTCATAGATGCTCCGCTGGATGCGATGGATAGGGCAGGGGGTATTGTCTCACGACCGCCGCCGGATGTCCCAACGCAACCAAACGTCCGCATTAGCTGGCAGCTAATGAAATGAGCGGAATCGCCCGATACAGTGAACGCAAGGATCGGACGCGCGGCGAGCGATCCGGCTGACGTTCCACGTAACGGGAAGGATGACATCATGGCCAAGAACGGGAAAAAGGGCATCGGGAAGATCGTGCTGATCGTGCTCGCGGTGCTCGTGGTGATCGGCGTCGCGGGGACGGCGCTCGGCGGGAACTCCGACTCCGCCGACGCTCCGGACGCCGCGGGGCAGGCAGAGACCCAGCAGGCTGAGGAGCAGGAGCCGTACACCATCACGGACGAGGCGATGGACACCTCGAACCCCTACGCGGTCTTCATCGATGGCACGCTCACGAACAACACCGAGGACGAGGTGAGCTATATTCAGGTCGAATACAACCTGTACGACGCGGACGGTGCGCAGGTGGGGACGGCGCTCGCCAACACGAACAACCTGCAGCCCGGCGGCGTGTGGAAGTTCGAGGCGTACGGCACTGCCTCGCCCGATGAGGTCGCCTCGTACGAGCTCATCGATGTGACGGGATTCTAAGCGCGTATCGAGGGGAGGGGTATCGTGGCCGAGCGACTGACCGAGGAACTGCTCGACGAGCTCATAGCGGCGCCGAGCATCGACGCCTTCTTGGACGGGCGTCCCGCGACCGCTCCGACGCTGCCCGATTACCTCTCCCAGCTGCTTGAGCGCAAGCACCTCAAGCGCTCGCAGGTGGTCCGCATGGCCAACCTCAACGAGACCTTCGGGTACCAGATCTTCAAGGGGCAGCGCAACCCCTCGCGCGACAAGGTGCTGCAGATCGCGTTCGCCATGGCGCTCACCCTGCGCGAGACGAACCGGCTGCTCAAGGCGGCCGGGGCGAACGAGCTCTATTGCAAGGATCGGCGCGACGCGATCATCATCTTCAGCATCGACCACAGCTATTCGCTGCAGAAGGTGAACGAGGAGCTCTATCGCTTCGGCGAGGCCACGCTCGGCTAAGCGCCGGCATGGAGTTGCGCGCGCCGTCCATGTCAAAAAACCCCCTGGGGTTATTTTACGTTCGTCCGTGGTAGGCTCGAAGCATGGCAGTTCGAACGGCGACGGGTGGACGATGGCTTCTCGGGAACACGCAGATGAACAGGACGAGCTCGCGCGCTACCTTGCAGCGCTCGAGCGCGATGCGTGTTACCGCGTGGTGCGGCCCCTGAGCCCGGAGGGGGAGGCGCCCTCCGGCCCTAACGCGCAGCCCGCCGCGACGGAGCTCGTCATGTTCGAGGGGGCGAACGGCGGGGAGCTCGGCCCCTTTGTGCGCAAGCGCCTGGCGCGCGCCGAGGGCGTCGGGGCGGCGTACGAGACCCTCTTCGAGCTGCAGCGCGCGGGCATGCGCTTCGTCCACCTGCCGCGCATCATCGATTGCTACAAGACCGAGGACGCGCTCGTCGTCGTGTCCGAGTACGTCGAGGGGGCGACGCTCGCCGCGCTCGTCAGCGCCGACGGCGGCGGCACCGCATTCGCCCGCGCGCTCTTCCCGGAGGTCTGCGACGCGGTATCCGAGCTGCACGGCCTCATCGACCCGCCGCTCATCCACCGCGACGTGAAGCCCGCGAACATCATCATCTCGAACCGGTCGGACGGCGTCTCGGCGACG
The DNA here is from genome assembly GCA_000333815.1 of [Collinsella] massiliensis. Classification (GTDB taxonomy): domain Bacteria; phylum Actinomycetota; class Coriobacteriia; order Coriobacteriales; family Coriobacteriaceae; genus Enorma. Next base: position 17,618 of record CAPI01000110.1, on the reverse strand, counting down.
CTCATCGACTTCGGCATCGCGCGCCGCTACCGCGCAGGCGAGGGCGCGGACACCGTCCGCTTCGGCACGCGCGCCTATGCCCCGCCCGAGCAGTTCGGCTTCGGGCAGACGAGCGTGCGCAGCGATGTCTACGCGCTCGGCATGGTGCTGCTCTTCTGCCTGACGGGAACGGAGCCCGAGGGGCTGCCCGCGGCGGATGCGCTGACTGCGCGCGGCATCGAGCCGGCGCTGGCGGAGGTCGTGCTGAAGGCGGCGGCCTTCGATCCCGCCGCGCGCTATGCGAGCGCCGATGCCCTCAAGCAGGCGTTCCTCGCGGCGACGGATGCATCTCGGGAGGTGGAGCCCGCCCCGCGTGCCCAGGCGGCGCCCGCTTCTACTCAGACGCCCGCCGCCGCTCTGACGCCCCGCGACACCGCCCTGGCGCCCAATGTCCCCGGCGCCACCGTCGACCTGCCGCCCGCGCCCGTCCCCCGCGAGACGCCCGCGCCCGCACAGCCGCGCCGCCCGCGCGCTCCCTGGCGCACCTGGCTGCGAAACGGCGCGCTCGCGCTCATTGCCGTCGCCTTCTTCTGGCAGGCCTGCATCTCGACGGTCGAGCCCGATGGATCGCTTGCCCAAGAGCCGTTCTGGTACAACTACTGCATCATCTGGCTCGTGACGTACCCGATCATCCTGGGCGCGCTCTACCTCATGCTCGATCGCCGGCCGTTCGAGCGCTTCGCCCCCGCGCTCGCGCGGCGAACCCGCGGGCAGGATGTGAAAGCCATCGCGATCTACCTGGGATTTGCGGTGCTCGCGATCGTCGTCGCCCGCATCGCGTTCCCCGCGTGATAGCGCCCGCTCGCAATCGTGCTCTTTGCGCACCCCGGTTGACCCCGCCGCGCGCGTGCGTAAAATACTCCTCTATCGACGATTGGGGTGTCTATGTCATTAGAATTCGGCCAGCGAGCCGATCTTGTCGATGTGCGGCGCGTCGGAATCCCGCGCGCCCTCTTGTACTACCGCTACGGTATCGCCTGGCGCACGTTCTTCGAGCAGCTCGGGCGCGAGGTCGTGCTCGACGAGCCGTCCGACCGCGGCACGCTCGAGGTGGGCGACCGGCTCTCCGTCGACGAGTGCTGCCTGGCCTCCAAGCTCTTCTTAGGGCACGTGAGCGCGCTCATCGACGCCGGCGTGGACGCGGTCTTCGTGCCGAGCCTCATGGGCTACGGCCGCTTCGACACGTTCTGCACGAAGTTTCAGGCGCTGCCCGACCTCGCGGCGAACGCGTTCGCGGTGGCGGGGAGGCCCGTGCGCATCATCTCGCTGCGCATCGACGAGCTGCATGGCGAGACGGAGGAGGCCGCCTTCAAGGGCCTCGCCGCCCGCTTCGGCGCGAGCCGCAAGGAGGCCGCCCGCGCCTACAAGGCCGCCCGCGCGGCGCAGCGCTCCTACGACGAGGCCATGGCGCGCGAGCAGGAGAAGCTCGTGAAGAGCCTGGGCAAGCTGCCCGTCGCGGAGCGCCCGCTCACCATCCTCGTTGCGGCGCACCCGTACGTGAGCCACGACCCCTTTGTGGGCGGCGTGGTGGAGGATGCCCTGCGCGACCTGGGCGCGTGCGTGCTCTTCGCGGACGAGACGGACCGCGCCCGCGCGCTCAAGCGCAGCTACGAGTTCTCGCATTCCATCCCGTGGATCGTGAACCGCGAGCTCATCGGCTCGATCCTCATGCTGCACGAGCACATCGACGGCATCGTGCTCATGAGCGCCTACCCGTGCGGCCCGGACTCCATGGCCGACGACGCCATCGAGCGCTGCATCAAGGGCAAGCCCATCCTCACGCTCACCGTGGACGCCCAGGCGGGCACCGCCGGCGTCGAGACGCGCGTGGAGAGCTTCGTCGACATCCTTTCCTACCAGAAGAAGGGCGGGTACCTCAATGCGTAAGATCGCCTCGGAACCCGAGCAGAGCGCCGGCGAGCCCTGCGCCCGCGAGCCCCGCGAGGAGCGCGGTCGCATCACGCTCAAGCCCGGCGAGCCCCGGCCGCTGTTCTTCACCGGCAAGCACCGCAAGCGCGACCGCCACTCGCGCCACCGCGTCGCGTTCTTCCATTTCCGCTCCTACGGGCCGGCGTTCCGTTACTTCGCCGAGCAGGTGCTCGACGCGGACTACGTGCCCACGCCCACGCCCACGCGCGCCACGATCGAGCGCGGCGCCGAGATGAGCGCGGACTACGTGTGCACGCCGTTCAAGCACATCATGGGCGACTACGTGGCGGCGCTCGACGCGGGCGCGGACGTGCTCGTGCAGGTCACGGGCTTCTGTCGCCTCAACTACTACGGCGAGCTTGCGGAGATGATCCTGCGCGACGCGGGGTACGAGGACTTCCGCATGCTGAACTTCTCGGACGTCGCGACGGGCAAGGTCCGCGACTACGTGGCGTACTGCAAGAAGGTCGTGAACCCGGACCTTTCCATCGCGCACGGCGTGAAGAGCCTCTACGGCGCCTACCGCATGGTCGAGCACATCGACGCGGTGCGCGACCGCTACCTCGCCAACGCCGCCTTCGAGGTCGAGCCCGGGTCGTTCGACCGCGTGCGCCGCAGCTTCCTCTCGGACATGGACGCCGCGCAGACGAACATGGACATCGAGGCGGGGTTCCGCCGGGCGATGGACGCCTTCGACGCGCTGCCCCTGGACAAGCCGGAGCACCCGGTGCGCGTGGGCATCGTGGGCGAGTACTACACCGCGCAGGACCCCACGAGCAACCTCGACGTGGAGCGCAAGCTGCTCGACCTGGGCGTGGAGGTGTCGAACTGCATGTCCATCAGCCGCTTCAACCTGCACTACAACGCCGAGGCCTCCCGCGCGGCCATCGCCGAGTACAGCTCCTACGATATGGGGCCCACCTCGACGTTCAACATCGCGTGGGCGAAGCGCTATGCGGAGGAGGGCTACGACGGCATCATCCACATCAAGTCGGCCGGCTGCACGCCCGAGATCGACGTCATGCCCGTGCTGCAGCGCCTCTCCCGCGACTACCGCGTGCCGGTGCTCTTCCTCACCTTCGACACCCAGACCTCGGACGCCGGCCTGGACACGCGCCTCGAGGCGTTCTACGACATGATCGCGATGAGAAAGGTTCGCTCATGAAGGCATATCTCGGCATCGATACCGGCTCCATCTCCACGAAGGGCGTGGTGATCGACGAGGACAAGAAGATCATCGCCCGCAGCTACCTGTGGACCGAGGGCGACCCGGCGGGCGCGTGCCGCCGCGTGGTGGACGACCTGCGCGGCCAGATCGACCTGGATGAGGTGCAGGTGATGTCCATCGGCACCACGGGCTCGGCGCGCCGCCTCGTGGGCGCGATGCTCGAGGCGCAGGTGGTGAAGAACGAGATCACGGCGCACGCGGTGGGCACGACCTTCCTGCACCCGGACGTGCGCACCATCCTGGAGATCGGCGGCCAGGACTCCAAGATCATCTGCATCGAGAACGGCATCGCCGTGGATTACGCCATGAACACGCTCTGCGCCGCGGGCACGGGGTCGTTCCTCTCGAGCCAGGCGCACCGCCTGGGCGTGGAGGTCGAGGAGTTCGGCGAGATCGCGCTCACGAGCGAGAAGCCGGCGAACATCGCCGCGCGCTGCACGGTCTTCGCCGAGAGCGACCTCGTGCACAAGCTGCAGGTGGGCTACGAGAAGAAGGACGTCATCGCGGGGCTGTGCCGCGCGGTGGCGACGAACTACCTGAACAACGTGGGCAAAGGCAAGAAGATCGAGGCGCCCGTGGTGTTCCAGGGCGGCGTGTCGAAGAACGTGGGCGTGGTGCGCGCGTTCGAGGACGCCCTCGGCATGCCGGTGCTCGTCGACCCCGACGGCCACCTCATGGGCTGCTTCGGTGCGGCGCTGCTCGCGGCCGACGCCCCGGTGCTGCGCTCCGAGCCGTTCCGCTTCGATATCGACGACTTCGAGTTCCGCACGCGCGAGGTGGTGTGCGGGCACTGCGCGAACCACTGCGAGATCGTGTGCGTGTACCGCGACGCCGACCTCATCGATTCCTGGGGGAACCGCTGCGACCGCGGCGCGATTCGCCCGAAGCCCCGCGCCCGCGCCTGATGCACCGGCGCGCCGCGAAGGCGCGGTGATAAAATGGTGTCAGACACCTTTTTATCAGTTTCAGGGTGGTAACCCCGCGGCGCGCATGACCCGGCTCCGCCCGCGCTTGCTACAATGGACGAAAGAGTTCCGCGCATGCGCCCTCGGGTGGGGAGGTCATCATGTTCTGTCCGAAATGCGGTAAGAAGAACGTTGACGGTGCGAAGTTCTGCTCCTTCTGCGGGGCGGAGCTGCCGGCGGCGGTCGTGCGGGAGCCGGCCCCGGCGGCGGATGCGGCCGAGGAGAGCGCGGCTGCGACCACCCCGGATGCCGTGGCTGCGGCCGAGGCTTCCGCGACCGAGGTGCAAACCGAAATCGACGCGCCGTCCTCAGACGTGCTCGCGGATTCCGGCGCGGTGCCCGCGGCTGGCACGCCGTCCGCAGATTCGGGCGCGGGAAGCACCGCGGCCGCGGCCTCGTCCTCGGCCGCCACGGGTACGCGCGTGGTCGCCCCGGGCGACGTGCATGCCCCGCGCAAGCGCAGCAAACTGCCCGTCGCGCTCGCGGTCGTCGCGGTCGTCGCGGTGGCCGTCATTGCCCTCGCGGTCTTCGTCCTGCCGGGTGTGTTCGGCTCCATCTTCGGCGGCGATAGCAACGACGTCGACGAGCAGGCGAATGCCGCGAGCCTTAGCTACGGCCTCGCCTCGAGCGCGGACGGCTGGGATTACTTCTACTGCGTCACGCGCCAGGCGATCGTGCGCGCGAAGCCGGGCTCCGAGCTCGAGGACGTGCTCGTCGTGCCTGACGACCCCACGCTCACGTACGAGGCGCCGAAGTTCTACGTGACGAGTATCGCCGCCGATGGCGACCTCGTCTATTACGTCGCACAGAGTTTCAACAACACGAGCCCGTATACACAGCTCCGCTGCGTCAGCGGTGACGGCAAGGGCGATCATTTGGTGCTCGACCTGACCAACCAGAGCAGCGACGACGGCGCCTACACCATGGTGAGGGGACTCTACGCCTATGACGGCCGCGCGTACCTCGTGTTGAACGAGGGCTCCTACGATGCCGACATCTCCACCATGCGCGTTGTGAGCATCGGTGCCAGCGGCGAGGAGGAGCCGCGCACGGAATGCACGCTCGATGATAGCTACGACAGCGTCATCGTGACGCCGGAGAAGATCTACTACGTGCAGAACACCTACAACTCCAGCGCACAGAACTACACATCGATCTACATGGCGAATCTGGACGGCAGCGACACCTCGCGCGTGTTCATGGGCGAGGGCGAGTCGGTCAGCGACCTTGCGCTCGCGAACGGCAAGATCGTGGGCTGCTTCTACAACACGGTGGCGAACGCGCAGAACGTGAGGGTCATCGATCCCGAGACCGGTGAGGACGAGACGCTGTATGCGGGCCGGACCGATGAATGGATCAGGATGCTCGCGGTGTCCGATGACACGGTCTACCTCGAGAACGGCACCGTCGAACAGTATGACATCACGAGCTGGGACCTCATGACCGTGCCGCTTTCGGGCGGCGACGCGACCACGCTCGCGACCGATATCGACTACTACAACCCGACGGCCGCCGTGGTGAACGGGCACTTGCTCGTGCTCGAGAACGGCCAGGACATCTCGAGCAGCGGCGCGCGGGCGCAGGCGCGCGACCTCGAGAGCGGCGAGGTCATCGAGGAGTACCTCTAGGGCGTCCCGCGCGGGCGGTCGCTTGCAGAGACCGCCGGCTGCATAGGCGCATGAACGGCGTATGACACTACCCAGTGCCCCGTCGGTTGCGGTGGGGCACCGGGTCGCGTGGGTTTCGGCGCATATGAAAAACCCCGCGCGGGGCGGGGCTTTTGATATCAGTATGGTGCTGGGGGCTGAGTCAATCGAACCCGTCCCCAATGACTCGCGAGGCTACATGCGGTTCATCTCGTTGCCGACCTTGTTGTACCAGTCCTGCCAGGTGGGCGGGCAGTAGCGCTGGGCGGCGGCGGGCGTGAGGGTCGTGCCGTACATGTCGCGCAGGTAGCTCACGTGCTCGTAGATGCCCTCTTCCCAGCTGCCGAAGCTCACGAACCCGCCGCCCACGGCCGTCCAGCCCCAGGCATTGCAGGTGTTCGCGCAGTAGAGGCCCTTGGTGCTCTCGATGCAGGCGATCGCGGGCGACCAGCGCGGGTCGACGCCGTAGGTCCACGCGGCATCGGCGAACGCGCGGCCGTAGCCGGCGAGCGGGGAGCCCGCGAGGTACGCGTCGATGCGGCCAGTCCACTCGTTGACGAAGTCGTCACGCGACATGTTCCAGTTCACGGCACCGGAGTTCACGACGGTCGAGGCGGTCTGGCCGCCCTGGTCGGCGGAGCTGTAGGGGTTGTCGCCGCTCACGCCGGAACCCTCGCCGGCGGACGTGTCGTTCGCGGCGGCGGCAAGCTCGGCGGCGGCTTCGGCCTCGGCCTGCGCCTGCGCGGCGGAGCGGAGCGCCTGCGCCTCGGCGAGTGCATCGGCGGCAGCCTGCTTCTCCTCCTCGAGCTGCTGCTTCTGGGCATCGAGCTCGGTCTTGCGCTGTTCGAGCTCGGCCTGCATCTCGTTCAGCGACTCGATGGCCTCGGTGTTGGAGCTCTGGATCTGGTCCATGTAGGCGCAGGTGGTGATGAAGTCGCTCATGCTCTCGGAGCCCACCATGATGTTCACGAGCGGGTTGGAGCCCTGGCGATACTTGTACATGTCGCGCATCGCGGCGCTGGCAGCGGCCTGCTGCTCGGGAATCTCCTGCTCGAGACGCTCGATCTCGGCGGTGTTCTCGTCGATCTGCTTCTGCAGGTCCTCGAGCTTAGAAGCGGCCTCGTCATAGGCGGCGGCGGAGTCCTCGACCTGGGAGGTGGCCGCCTCGAGCTCTGCCTGGGTCTCGGCCGAGACCGCGTAGGCGGAGACGGGGGAGAGCGCAGGGGTCGCGGCGAAGGCCACGGCGAGCGCCGCGCACGTGAGGGCACGGGCGGGCCGGCGGGCGATCACGCGAACGATAGAGCGGTGTGTGTCACGCATAGATGTCCTCGACAATCTGGTTGCCTGAAACGCGAGAACGATTATAGTATGGTCGAAGAATTAATAACCCCCTGATTAAAGTTTAAGGCTCAAGTTGAAGGTTTAGGATAGGGCGCGACCTGCGCGTTCAATGAATCGTTAAGAAACGATGGAGTTTAAACTTCACCTTTAAGGTTAAGGCTTGAGGGTTTCGCGAGGCACCCGTGTACAGCCTGTCGCGTGGCGGCGGACGCGCAGCTCGCGGTGGTCGGCTGTGATAGCATAGGCCTCACGCAATCATTGGCCTCGATGTTGGTGCGGAGACGCACGGGCGGCCTCGGCCGTCCAGGGGAACGGGGTGCGAAGCCTCGGCTATACCAGTAACCGTGATTCGCGTGCCGCGGGAAGCGCGCCGTAGATCGGGCGGCGACGCGTCGGCACAGCAGCGATAAGCCGGATCGCCTCACATCGTATGCACCGCGAACGGAGCAGGTGCCAGGCCCTGGGGGAAAGGAATCCGGCATGGCTGGATGCACGCGGCGCGCAATGCGCCGCAATCCGAATGGAACAGATGTATTGGTGAACGAGGCGGGGGCGCGGGGCGGCGTGTTCGCTGGTGGCGCGCGCGGCTCCCATGTGGCCGGTCTCGCGCGCCGCGCGCTCGCGGCATCGCTCAGCGCGCTGCTCGCGTTCAGCCTGGTGCCCGCGCAAGCCTGGGCAGGGGAGGCCGCCGCGGCGAGCGGGGCGGCGGCCGTCGAGGAGGAAGCGAACGACGAGCAAGTCGAATTGAGCGAGCCATCCATCGAGGGCGACCAAGTATCCTCTGAGCCTGAGACGGAGGAAGTGTCCGACGCTTCGGCATCTATGGTAAGTGAGGACGGCAGCCAGGATAGCGGAGCCGGACAAGTCGGTTCCCCGTCGTCTCCGCAAGCATCGTCCGATCAAGTCGATGTGGCCGCGGACGAGATCGAGGTCACCGCAACCATCATCGGAGCCGATGCCGCCGGGAACACGCAGGTGTGGGTTCCTGAAGCTTCCTATACGGTCGAAGAGGGCTCTACGGCAGCCGATCTTATCGAGCGGATACTCGATGAGGAAGGTCTCGCCCACGAAGCGACGGGCCAGGGTACAAGCGACTACTATCTTTCGACCATCACCTCGCCGGACGGAAGCGTGCTTGGCTGGGATGCGGAGACGGGGAGGTATTGGCAGCTGTTCCAGAACGGCACGGCTGCGGAGACGGGCGCAGGTAGTATCGAGCTTGAGCCCGGCGATTCCATTGCGCTCTATTACTCTGCATATGGCGACGAACTGCCCGCAGAGGATCCTGGCCAGGGCAGCGTTGCCATCAACGTGATCGGTCGTGATGCCGCGGGCGATCCGCAGGATTGGGGAACGGTCGATATCCCGATCAACGATTCCTCCGCTACGCTCGATGTCATCAATGCCGCTCTTGATGAGCTCGGGCTCGCGCACGAATTCGAGGCTGCCCCAGATGACGATTCCATGCATCGAATCTTTAGCATCACTGCACCCGGCGGAGAGCCGCTCGTCTCCGGCGCCGTTGACGATAACACCTGGCTCGTAGACGGCGACGCAAGGTACTTCGCGGTCGACGGTGAGGGGGCGGATGTATGGATTGAGTATCTATCTCTGAACCCGGGAAGTACGCTTACCATGTATTACGGCGCCTTCAACAAGGTTCCGGAAATCGATGATGGCGAAGACACCGAGCTCACCCCCGATGCGCCGCGTCCCGACTACGACTCCTCTTGGCCCTTCGCATCCGGCACCGCATCGGGCGCGGTGACGATCGCCCCGACACCGACCGAGGCTGCGGGTCTCGATTGGACGTACGATTTCGGCGCCAACGAGGGCGAACCTGCCCCCATCATCGTTAACGGCGACGTGTACCTCGTGGTGGGCAGTACGCTTCGCAAGGTCGATGGCGCAACGGGAGCGTTGCTTGTATCGGTCGAGGTGGGTGCTCCCATCGCGTATTTCTGCCGTCCCGTCTACGCGGATGGCCTCATCATCGTGCCCGCCGATGACGGTACGCTCACGGCGTTCACGGCGGATACGCTGACGGCGGTCTGGAAGTCGCAGCGGCTCTTCGATGACTCGTCCTACCAAGCTACGTCGACGCTTACGGTATCCAATGGCTATGTGTATGCGGCGTTCGGAGTGCCCGGCTCGAACGATAATCCCAGCACCGCGGGTGCGCTGGTGTGCGTTTCCGTGGCGGACGGATCCGTCAAGTGGGAGCGCTCCGCGCAGAGCGCCGATACGGGAACACTCGAGGGGTACTACTGGGCAGGTGCCGTGGCATCGGGTGATGACATCGTGATCGGCGACGATGCCGGGCGCGTGTCGCTTATCGATGGCGAGACGGGGGGTGTTCTCTCCCAAGTCTCCATCGGTGCTTCATGCCGTGCGGGAATCGTCGTCTCCGAGTCCGATCCGAATGCGTTTTTCGCGGTCGCGCGCGATGGCTCGCTGCATAAGGTCGTTCGCTCGGGCGATGTGCTCGCGCTCGCGGGTTCGGTTTCATTCGCCGCGGCCTCCACGTCCACGCCCGCGGTCGCGGGTGGCAAGGTGTTCGTCTGCGGCGTAGATGCCCAGGGCTACGGCACGTTGTCCGTAATCGATGGGGATTCGCTCGCGGTCGATCGCACGGTGCGCGGCGGGAAGGGCGCGGCGCAGAGCTCGCCGTTGGTCTCGACGCAGGCGGACGGCACCTACGTCTACTTCACCTGCAACGCCCTGCCGGGCGGCGTGTACGTCTATCGCGTGGGCGATGCGGCGGCGCGCGAGCTCTACGTGCCCGATGCAGATGAGCAGCAGTACTGCATCGCTTCGGTCATCTGCGACCCCGAGGGCGCGCTTTACTACTTCAATGACTCCGGCGTGCTGTTCAAGCTTTCCGGCCGTGCCCAGGTTAGCGTATCGTTCGATACCCATGGCGGCAGCGAGGTTGCTCCCGTCTATGTGCCGGTCGGAGGGCTTGTGCAGCAGCCTGAGAAGCCGACAAGGCCTGGGTACGTGTTTACCGGATGGTTCACCGATTCCGCCTGTACGCATGCCTGGGATTTCTCCACGCCGGTATCGGAGAGCATGACGCTCCATGCTGGCTGGCGAAAGGTCTCGTCAGCGGGCGGCACGCCCGCTGGCACCCCCGGTGCCAGCCTGATGACCCCGGTGGGCACGGTCGCTCCCGCCGCGACGCCGCTCGGCGCCAGCGAAGAGGCTGCCGCTGACGCCGCTGGGGCGGAGGCCATCGCGATTTCGGCCGACGATGCGGGCGGAGCGGTCGCGACACGCATGCTCGCGGCTCCCGTGGAGTCCTCGATGAACCCCTGGGCGATTGCCGGCGTGGTCGCGGGCATCGCGGGAATCGCCGCGATCGGGCTCTTCCTGGGCCTCGGCAAGCGTCAGGGAGGTCGCTGATGAACGGGGGACGTCGCCGCGCCATTATCGCCGGCGTGGGCATCGCGGTATGCCTTATTCTCGTGGTCGTGTGCCTGGGCTTCGTGCGTCCCGGTGCGGACGGCGGCTGGTCGGTCGCCTGGCTCTTCCAGACCACGGAGGAATCGGCTCAGGCTGCGGGGTCTTCGTCCGCCGCCACCACGGCTGAGGAGCCCGCGACGGACGCTGGCGCAGCCGATGCGCCCAAGAGCGATAGCGCCGCTGCCCAGCAGACGGACGGTGCATCCGCGCAGGATACGTCCTCTGCGAGCTCGCAGCAGGGCGGCGCGTCCAGCCAGGGCGCTGCGTCCGGCGGGAACTCGTCCAATTCCCAGGGTGGCGCGAGCGCATCGAACCCGGGCGCTGCGGGCGGCGAGGAGAGCTCGCAGACGGTAACTATCTCCGTAAGCATCGACTCGTCCCAGGTGGGGAGCCCTGTCTCGGCGAGCGGCACGTACACCTTCGATCGCGGCGCGACCGCCTACGATGCCCTGTGCGCGCTCGGGGTCTCCGTGAACGCGAGCACGTCGCAGTCCGGCGTCTACGTCATGTCCATCGGTGGCCTCGCCGAGAAGGAGCACGGCGCCACGAGCGGCTGGATCTACCGGGTGAACGGCGCGCAGCCGGCGACGAGCGCGAGCAACTACGTGCTCTCCGACGGCGACGTGGTGCGCTGGGTGTACTCGGTCTCGGAATAGGGGACCTCGCGGCGCGCTCGGAAGCCCATCTGGGCGCGCCGCCGCGCCTAACGCCCCTCCTGTGCCCCCTCCAAAACACAAAGCGAGCGAAACGAGCGTTTTATACGGGGGTGGCCAAGTAGCCGGCGAAGGGGTAACCTCGCTACCTGGGGCTTCGTTGGCGCGCAACCCCTTGCTACTTCGAGGGGTGCCTATAAACCGTTCGTTTCGCTCACTTTGAGAAATCAAAAGCGGCGCCGAGGTGTTCTCGACGCCGCTTTGCGCGTAAAAGGGTGTGCGGGCGCGTCGCCGCGCGGGCTATTCGGTGGTGGAGAGGAACTTCTTGCGCGTGAAGAAGTTGTACCACGTCACGCAGAAGGTCGCGAGCACCTTCGTGAGCTGGTAGGCGATGTTCAGCACGGTGACGCCCACGAACATGAGCACGTCGGTGAGCCCGAGGCCGATCGCGGAGAGAATCGCGAAGATGGTGAACTCGCGCTTGCGGCTCATGTCGTCGCGATGCGTGAAGACGTACTTCATGCTGAGCGCGTAGTTGAGCGCCACGGACACGATGAACGAGATCGAGGTGCTCACGAGGTAATCCACGTGCAGGAGCTCGGTGAGGGCAACGAGCAGTGCCCAGTCCACCGCGAAGGAGACAATCCCCACCACGGCGAATTTGCTGAACTGCTGAACCGCCGGCTTTGTGAGCGCGCTGCGCACCGAACCACTCCAAACGTCTCGGGTAACGGGCGCGTCTGCATGGCGCAGGCAGCCCGCTTGGGTCTTCGACTATAGCCGTAACGTCAGCGGTTTGTAAGCTCGCGGGAACATTTTTATCAAGTGCTCAGAAAAGCAGCGCTAAATCTGCACGTTTCGCTAGGCGCCCTTCTCCTCCAGGAAGATCTTGCGCGTCACGAAGTTCCACACCATGACGATGGCGGTGGCGCCCACCTTGACGAGCCGGTAGTCGAGGCCCGCGAAGTTCGTGCCGAGCCACATGAGGCCGTCGTTGATGCCGAGGCCGATCACCGAGAGCACGACGAAGATCGCGAACTCGCGCTCGCGGCTCATGCCCTCGCGGTGGCGGAACACGTAGCGCATGCTCGCCACGTAGTTGAAGATGAGCGACACGATGAACGAGATCGTCGCCGAGACGACGGGATTCAAGCCGAAGACCTCGGTCAGGAAGATGAGCACGCCGAAGTCGATGATCGTGGCGATGATGCCGACGATGCCGAATTTCATGATCTGCTCGATAAGGTGGCGCATGCTGCTCCTTTGCCAGAAAGTCCCGAGTGAGAGATTGTAGGTCAAAAAGGGACGGGTTCAAAACGTGAGAAAAGTAACGTTTTGAACCCGTCCCTTTTTATGGCAAAAAGTAACGTTTTAAACCCGTCCCTTTTTGATGCATCAGGCGCGCTCGGGGAGGGCGCCGGTGCGGTAGGCGTCGAGCAGGAGCCGCAGGTCGCCGATCTGCTCGCGGATCTCCTCGCCCGTGTCGGTGTCGCTCACCATGATGCGGTGGGTGGCCTGCGCGAAATGGTCGGTCTCGCTCTTGATGTCGGCGTTGTGCACGAGCGCCTCCTCGACGCTCTTGAACGCCTCGTGCGCCTTGAGGCGCATGCCGCGCGAGCTCGAGATGAGCGTGTAGCCCGCGATGCCCGTCTTCGGATGGTAGGCGCTGCAGAACCCGCCGTCGATGACGAGCAGCTTGCCGTCGGCGCGGATGGGCTTCTCGCCGCTCGCCGTCTTCACGGGGGTGTGGCCGTTGATGATGTGGCCCGTCTCCGGCGCGATGTCGAACTCGCGCATCACCGCGTCGCAGGCGCTCACCTCGTGCGTGAGCGTGAAGTAGGGGTCCATGGGCTCCTTCCAGGTGGAGGTGTCCTCGATGTAGGAGCGCTCGAAGGTCTTCACGTGGCGGCCGGACGCGGGCGAGCGGAAGCCGATCCACAGGTACCACAGCCAGTCGAGCGCCTCGCGGTCGCCGTCGCGCCAGGCGCGCCGCGCGATGCCGTCGCAGAAGTCGAGGTAATCCCTGCCGTTCCTCCAGGTGCCCTCGCAGTTCATGCTCGCGAATGTGCCGTCCTCGTTCATGGGCACGCAGCCGTGGAAGAGCAGGTTGCCGTTGCGCCTGAGGTACATGGAGCCGTTGCGGTAGAGGAAGTCCACGTGGCGGCGCAGGTGGTCGGAGCCCTGGAACTCCGCGACGAGCTTCTCGACGATGCGCCGCTCCTCGGGCGTGAGCTCGTAGGGGTGCTCGGGGTCGAGCGTGGGGAAGTCGCGCGTCACGAGCGGCCAGGTGACGCCGTCGATCTCCACCGTGCCGGCCTCCCGGTCGATCTTGCCCAGGAGCAGCCGATCTTCCATGTCGAACTCGGGGTGCCGCTGGATGATCTGCCCCTCGAGCTTGAAGAGCAGGACGTTCACGGCCTTCATGAGCGGGCTCAAGCGCTCGCCCGCCCGGTAGGTGCGGTCCGCGAACGCCACGAGCCCGCGCAGCGAGATGCCGTAGTCGTTCTCGAGGATCTCGTAGTTCCCGTAGCGCAGGTTGTTGCGCAGCACCGAGACCACGCACGCCTCCTCGCCGGCCGCCGCGCCCATCCACAGCAGGTCGTGGTTGCCCCACTGGATGTCGGTGCGCTGGTGCTTGCAGGCCATGAGGCGGTCGATGATCTTCGCCGCCCCGCCGCCGCGGTCGAAGATGTCGCCCACGAGGTGGATGTGGTCCACGGCGAGCACCTTGATGAGCTCGGCGAGCGAGGAGATGAAGTCCTCGGTGGAGCCCGTCTCCAGGATGGAGTCGAGGATGCGCTCGTGGTAGCGCACGCGCTAATTGTTCTCGTCCGGGTGCGTGTGCAGCAGCTCGTCGATGATGTAGGCGAAATCGTGCGGGATGGCCTTGCGCACCTTCGAGCGGGTGTAGCGGCTCGAGAGGCGGCGTGTGACGGCGATGAGCCGGCTGAGCGTCTGCTTCGTCCAGGTGGGGGAGTCCTGGCGGGCGGCGCGCACGAGGGCGAGCTTCTCGTGCGGGTAGTAGATGAGCGTGCAGAGGTCGGCCTTCTCGGCCTCGGTGAGCGTGTCCTCGAACACCTCGTCCACATGCTCGCGCACCACGCCGGAGCAGTTGTTCAGGATGTGCATGAACGCCTCGTACTCGCCGTGGAGGTCGCTCATGAAGTGCTCGGTGCCCTTCGGCAGGTTGAGGATGGCCTGCAGGTTGATGATCTCGGTGAACACCGCCTGCTGCGTGGGAAACTGCTGCGAGAGCAGCGCGAGGTACTTCATCGATCGCTCGAGGCGCTCGTGCATGGGGTGGCCTCCTTCGTGTGGTCTGGATGCCCGGCGCGCCGCCCGGCATCGACGGGTCACGCACACATATATAAGATTATCCGTTTTGCGTCCGTTGTGCGCCGTGCGGCAGGAGGCATCGCGTGAAACGTGGAGGAACGGTGAGAATGCAGGGGGCACCGCAGGGTGGCAAAGCGCGCAGCTGTCGAGTACAATGAACGTCGTATGTTCCGGGAGCGCGCCGCGAGCGCGAAGGCTTCCGGTACCGGAACGATTGCGAGCCATAGCCGAAGGGAGGGAAGACGATGAGCGAACCCAGGCACGATGACATGAAGAATGTCATTTGGGGGGGGCAATCGTCGCATTCCCGTGGCTGAGGAGCGGCAAGGACAGCCGCCTTCAGATTCCGGCAGGCATTTCAAGCAAGCTGCTGTAACAACCGATACACGTGAATCCGCGGGCGCCTCGAGCAAGGAGGCGCCCCGCGACACCGCCGCGCGCACGGCGCCCAAGCCCGTCGCGCCCGCCCAGCAGGACGAGCCCCTGCGCCGCGTCAAGAAGCGCCGCCATCCCGCGCTCAAGATGCTCGGCATCGGCTGCGGCAGCCTGCTCGCGCTCGCCCTCGTCTTCGTGGCGATCTTCGCCGTGTGGTTCGGCGGCCTCAGCTCCTCGATGCAGGTCGATGACGAGCAGGAGCGCCAGGACCTCGAGGACAGCCTCGTGGACACGAGCAGCGACAGCGATGCATTCTACACGCTCATCCTCGGCCGCGACGCGCGCCCGGGCGATGAGGTGAGCCGCAGTGACGTCATCATGCTCGCGCGCATCGACCCCAAGACGGGCACCGTGACCCTCATCTCCATCCCGCGCGACACCATGGTCACCATCAACGGCGAGACGCAGAAGATCAACGCCTCCTACGCGTTCTCCGGCGCGGGCGGTGCCGTGCGCTGCGTCTCGCAGTTCGCGGGCGTGGACATCACCCATTACGTGAGCATCGACTTCGAGGGCCTCGTCGAGGTCGTCGACATGCTCGGCGGCGTGTGGGTCGATGTCCCCGAATCGTTCTCCACCGGCGGCTACAGCTTCGAAGCCGGCGAGCAGCTCCTCACGGGCGACGAGGCCCTCGCGTTCGCGCGCGACCGCTACCACGTCTCGGGCGGCGACTTCGGCCGCGCCCAGGCGCAGCGCATCCTCGTCGAGGCCATCGTGCGCCAGGTGCTCGCGAGCTCGCCCATCGAGCTCCCCGGCCTCATCTCCAAGCTCGCGGGCTGCATCACCACGGACCTCTCCGCCGTCCAGCTCGTGGAGCTCGCCCAGCAGTTCGTGGGCAAGGACCTCACCATGTACTCCGCCATCTGCCCCAGCTACACGCTCTATCAGGACGGCGTGAGCTACGTGGGCACGATGTTCGACGAATGGCGCCGCATGATGCAGCTCACGGACGCCGGCCTCGACCCCAACAGCGAGACCGCCGAGATTCCCGAGGCGCAGCAGGCGGATACCGAGCTCGGCGCGGCTTCCAACTCGCCCGCGCCCCGCGACTACCAAGGGCTCGCGGAGAACGCGATGACGACCGACGACGTCGCGGCCGCATCGTAGGACACGCTCTCGTGAAGTGAAAGGCATTCGATGACTCTTCTGGAACTCCTGCAACTGCTGCGCAAGCACCTCAAGATCGTGGTGCTCCTGCCCATTGCGTGCGCGGTGGCCATGGCGCTCGCGAGCGTGCTCGTCATGCGCAACACCTACACCGCGCAGACGGACATGTACGTGCTCGCGTCGAGCGAGGGCGAGTCGAGCGGCGCGCTCTCGAGCGACCTCTCCGCGAGCCAGATGCTCACGAATGACGTGGCGCAGCTTCTGAAGAGCGACCGCGTGATGTCGGACGCGGCGGACGACCTGGGCCTCCCGAACCTCGATGCATACGACATCACCGTGTCGAGCGAGTCCACCACGCGCGTGATCACGCTGTCGGTGACCGGCGGCGACGCGCGCGGCGCGGCCAACGTGGCGAACGCGCTCGCCAAGAACGTCTCGCAGGTGGCGCGCGAGGTCATGAACGTCCAGAGCGTGAACGTCATCGATGAGGCGCCCGTGCCCCAAGCGCCGAGCGGCCCCAACCGCCCGCTCTACATCGCCGTCGCCTTCATGGCGGGGCTCTTTTTGGCCGTGGCGATCGTCGTGGTGCTCGACCTCGTCGACACGCGCGTGCGCACCGCCGAGCAGGTCGAGGAGCTCCTGGGCGTGCCGGTGATCGGGCGCATCCCCGAGATGAAGAAGGTGAAGTAGATGTTCGGCAAGAAGAAAGGCGGCTCGGACGCCGCCGTGGTGCAGAACGCCGCGAAGACCCTGCTTGCGAACGTCCGCTTCGCGAGCGTGGACAAGCCGGTGAAGTCCATCGTGCTCACGTCCTCCGTCCCCAACGAGGGCAAGTCCACCGTCGCCTACCAGCTCGCGCAGGCCATGGCCTCCGGCGGCAACCGCACGCTGCTCATCGAGTGCGACATGCGCCGCCGTTCGCTGGCCGATATGATCGGCGTGCGCGCCCGCTACGGCATCTACGCCGTGCTCTCCGGCCAGGTGGAGCTCGCCGACGCGGTCGTGCGCACGCAGCACGCGAACCTCTCATTCCTCGATTGCGAGCCGCACATCCCCAACCCGGCCGACCTGCTCGCGAGCAAGCGCTTCCTGCACCTCGTGGGCACCGTGACGGCCGACTACGACTACATCGTGTTCGACACACCGCCCATCGGCACGTTCGTCGACGCCGCGGTGATCGCGGCCATCGTGGACGCCACCGTGCTCGTCGTGCGCGAGCGCTTCGCCAAGCGCGCCGAGGTGCTCGGCGCCTACGAGCAGCTCAAGAAGGCCGACGCGAACGTGATCGGCGTCGTCATGAACATGGTCGAGGCGGAGTCGAGCGAGTACTACTACGCCTACTACAACAAGGACGGCAAGCGCGTGCGCAAGAGCAAGGGGCACACCGAGGACGGTCCCTCGCTGCCGCCGCAGCGCGGTGGGAGCGCAGCGGGCGCCGCGGGCGCGACCCCGGCAGCGTCCGCCCCGGCCGAGC